>JAUXJX010000087.1 GCA_030624545.1 Bacteroidota bacterium
GGTACCCTCCATTCCGGAGAATTTGATCTCATCGCACCGGGTCAGAAGCTCACGAATGCTGGAAACTTGGTGGTCCTCCAGATCGATTTCGCCCAATTCCAAAACCAGGTCCTCGGTAGTACCCTCCAGGGCCCTTATTTGAAATTTCTCGGTCAAATAGCGGCGCAGAAGCCTTGATAGCGTGGCAAAATCATCATTGAGATTCGGATGTTCCAGATTTATATCGCTGCCCAGATTCTGCAAATAGGCCTCCTCGAGAGGTGGGCCCTGCGGTATTTCGATCTCCTCCGCTGCTCGCCGGCGACGCCTAAGCCAGAGTAAAACACTCCCGGTTAGCGCCAATAGTACCAACGCCGCGACGGCGTATTGCCAGATTGGCGTGGCCTCTTTTGGATCGGCTAAGGGATCCACAGTTTCCACCGAAATCCTTTGGCTAACCAGATTTTCGTCGCGATTCAGGACGGTGTCGCGACATTTCACAATAACGCCTTCGACATAGGACATGCCCAATTCACGCGGCTTGAGAGTATAAACATACTCTTTATAGACATGAGTCTGATTATCGATAACTTCCGACCGGTTGACCGTTGCAGTGCCAACGATATCGAAATTGGTCAGGGCGGGATTGTCAAAATCAACTATAGAGTAGCGATCCGGATCCCCGATCCAAGAGAGGGTTACGAACAATTTCATGGTTCGATTCAGAGGAACTTGCGTTTTCTCGACCGAGGTTGAAATCTCTATTCGCGTGGAGGAAGAATCTACCCGGCTCGGCTGCGAAGCGGCCGGGCTGCAAAGTCCCACAAAAAAGATACTGTAACCAACAACGTATGAAAAAAATCGTTTTGACATTGGCATGAACTACTCTTGAAAAATGAGTCATTCTACGAGGCGCACATTTCGAAAGTTCCAGCGCAGCCGGTCTTGCGATAACCAAAAAAAAGGCCAAAAACTTCAATAAGAAACAGCAAGTAATGGCCGGGATTCGTTAGCAAGACCTAGTAGTCATCTTTCAGCTTTGAGGCTGTCCGCTTGATCAGACGACAGAAATTCGATCTCATTAATATCTTTGCCGAGATTCTTCATTTCCCACTCAACGGAAGTACTCAATTCGCTGTTAGGATACTTGGTCAGGAATTCAACATATGCCTCTTCAGCCTTCACATAGTTGTTGAGATCATTCGCATAGATAAATCCCTTCATAAAAAGAGATTGGTGCGTATATTTGCTCTCCGGAAAGGCCTTGAGGAGACGATCGTGTGTCTCAATCGCGTTCTCGAACAACTTCAGGATATTGGCCTGAATGATGGCAGCATGAAACAATGCCTCGTCACCGAACTCGCCGCTTGGGAATCTCTTGTATAAAGACAAATAGGAATCGACTGCGGCCTCGAATTCTTCATTCTGCTCTTGCAGCTTGGCCTGTTCGAAATACTCACTTTCGCTCATCTTCTTGCCGCATGCAGTTAGCACCAAAACGGTGACAAGAAGGAATGCCATAAACCCAAGGATTTTGGTTCGCATGAAATCAGGCCTCCAAGTTCATTTTTGAGTTGGTTTTTGTAATTGAAAAAATGTTACAGTTCTTGAATCTTAACGAAAAAACTATGCTGATATTTTCTCAAAAGCAAGTGAATTTCCGTTCAGATTGATCTGGATGGAATTCCCTCTGATAAACTCCCCGGCCAGGACCAGTTTGGCCAGCTCGTCGGTAATCAAACGCTGCATTTCTCGTTTCAACGGCCGGGCCCCAAAGGCGGGATCAAAACCGGCTTTCGCCAGGTAATTGATCGCATCTTTGGAAATCGACAGATTCAGCCCACTCTCTTTGGCTTTCTTCTCAATGTAGCCGAATTGCAATTTTACAATTTTACCGATGTGCTTTTGGCTGAGTGGATGGAATACAATGGTTTCATCAATGCGGTTCAAAAATTCCGGCCGAACAGACTTCTGCAGCAAATCGAATAATTCTCTTCTAATCTCTTGATAGATTTCTTCGCGATTTTCCTCTGTAATGCGCAGGGATTTTTCGAGAATCATGGGGGCGCCAAGGTTGGAGGTCATGATGATAATCGTATTTTTGAAATTAACGGTGCGCCCTTTGTTATCGGTTAGACGTCCTTCATCGAGGACCTGGAGCAGCACATTGAATACTTCAGGATGGGCTTTCTCAATCTCGTCCAAAAGGACGACTGAATACGCTCTCCGTCTCACCGCTTCCGTGAACTGGCCGCCTTCGTCATAACCTATGTATCCCGGAGGGGCGCCAATCAGCCTGGCAACAGAGTGCCGTTCCATATATTCAGACATGTCGATCCGAATCATGGCGTGCTCGTCATCGAACAAGAAATCCGCTAAAGCACGCGCCAACTCGGTCTTGCCGACCCCGGTGGAGCCGAGAAAGATGAATGAGCCAATCGGGCGGTTTTCGTCCTGTAGCCCGGCACGGGATCGCCGTATGGCATTTGAAAGGGCGGCTACTGCCTCATCCTGTCCGATCACGCGCTGCTTCAAGCGGTCTTCCATGTGGAGCAGTTTCGCTCTCTCAGATTCGAGCATACGGCTTACCGGAATGTTTGTCCACTTCGAAACCACATCGGCAATATCCTCTTCGTCAACCTCCTCTTTAAGCATTTTTCTATCTTTCTGAATTTCCTGCAATTTCAGATTGAGCTTCTCCAGTTCCTTCTGCAATTCAATGGACTTACCATATTTTAGCTCTGCGGCGCGGCTCAGATCCCCGTCTCGCTCAGCTTGGGCAGCGAGAGTTTTCGTTTGCTCCAATTCTTCCTTAATCGTTCTGATCTGCTGAATGGTACTCTTTTCCAGGGCCCAGTGAGATCTTAAATCATTTCTCTGCTCGTTTAGATTGGCAAGCTCTTCTTTGATTTTGCTCAGCCGGGTTTTGGACGCCTCATCTTTGTCACGCTTTACGGCCTGCCGTTCGATCTCTAACTGCTTAATCCTGCGCTCGACTTCATCCAGCTCTTCCGGCATGCTGTCAATTTCGATTCGCAGTTTCGATGCGGCTTCGTCGATCAGGTCGATCGCCTTATCAGGCAAAAACCGGTCGTTGATATATCTTTGAGAAAGTGTGGCCGCAGAAATAATGGCCGAATCGATTATGCGCACGCCATGGTGAACCTCGTACTTTTCTTTCAAGCCGCGCAAAATCGAGATGGTCTCTTCCACAGTCGGTTCGTCAATCAAGACCTGCTGGAAGCGCCGCTCCAGGGCCGCATCTTTTTCGATATGCTTGCGATATTCGTCTATCGTGGTGGCGCCAATGCAGCGCAGTTCTCCACGGGCCAGGGCCGGCTTCAGCATATTGGAAGCGTCGACAGCGCCTTCGGCAGCTCCGGCGCCCACGACTGTGTGGAGTTCATCAATAAATAGTATGGTCTTACCGTTCGACTCTTCGATTTCTCTCAACACGGCCTTGAGGCGATCCTCAAACTCTCCCCGGTATTTCGAGCCCGCGATCAGGGCGCCGAGGTCCAGGGTGACGATCTGTTTGTCTTTCAAATTTTCGGGGACGTCACCGCTCACTATTCTTTGTGCGAGCCCTTCGGCAACAGCGGTTTTTCCCACACCCGGATCCCCAATCAAGACAGGATTGTTCTTGGTCCTACGCGAGATTACCTGCAGCACCCGGCGGACTTCTTCGTCCCTGCCAATTACCGGATCGAGCTTGCCCTTTCGAGCCAGATCCGTAAGGTTGCTGCCATATCGCTCCAGGGCCTGGTACTTGTCTTCAGGATTTTGATCTGTGATTCGTTGACTGCCTCGAATCGATTTTAGCACTTGATAGACTTTATCCCTGGTTACCCCGTTTTGACGCAGAATTTCGCCGGCCTCGCCTTTGTCGTCAGTCAATGCGATCAGCAGATGCTCTAGACTGATGTATTCATCCTTGAATTTGTTGGCCTCCTGAAATGCCTGCTCCAGCAATTGGTTGAGGCGCTGGGAAATGTAAAGATTGGATATCTGACCGTGCACTTTGGGCCTGGCGCTTATCTTGTCGGAGACCTGGCTGAGAATCTCATGATATGGAACTCCCAATTTCTTCATTGCTGAAACAGGAATACTTTCCGCATCACTCAATATCGCATAGAGGAGATGTTCCGCATCAACCTGCTGTTGGTTGTTCCCGGAAGCAATTTGATGCGCCTTTTGTAAAGCTTCTTGTGCTTTTAGTGTGAGCTTGTCAAATATCATTCCTGCGCCCCAAGAATCGTTCGGCTTTCGTTGCACGTAATAAACGGCGAGAGGAAATAAGACCCAGCTCGCCGTTCATGCATTTCTCTCTCGGAATTTTGATTTATTTCTCCTGATCGTCGATTACCTCAAAGTCAGCATCTTCGACTTTTTCCTCGCCTTTTTCGCCTGCTTCGGCTTCACCACCGGTTTCTTCCGGACCGGCCTCCGGCTGTGCTTGTGCAGAGGCGTCCGCATAGAGCTTACTGGCAACAGGAGCCCAGGCGTTGTTTACACCCTCCATCGCCGCCTTGATTTCCTCGACATTTTCACCTTTGGCGGACTCTTTAAGCTTCTCCACAGCAGATTCGATAGAGCTTTTGTCATCACCGGTAATCTTGTCCTCATTTTCTTTTAAGCTCTTCTCGGTTTGATAGATTAGCTGATCTGCCTGGTTCTTTGTGTCGACGATTTCCCGGCGTTTTTTATCGTCGTCAGCATGCTGTTCCGCATCCTTTACCATTTGTTCAATTTCAGAGTCCGATAGGCCGGAAGAAGCCTCTATGCGAATAGACTGCTCCTTACTCGTGGCCTTATCCACTGCTTTTACATGCAGGATGCCATTGGCGTCGATATCGAATGAGACTTCGATTTGCGGTATTCCGCGGGGAGCCGGCGGAATTCCTTCCAAATGGAATTTGCCCAGCGACTTGTTGTAAGCAGCCATTTCACGCTCGCCCTGGAGAACATGGATCTCAACCGAGGTTTGGTTCTCCGCAGCCGTCGAAAATATTTCAGACTTCTTCGTTGGAATGGTCGTGTTCTTTTCAATCAGCCTGGTGAAGACGCCGCCCAGCGTTTCAATCCCGAAGGACAGCGGAGTCACGTCGAGCAGAAGAACATCCTTCACGTCTCCGGCGAGTACGCCACCCTGAATGGCAGCTCCTACTGCAACAACCTCGTCCGGGTTCACACCTTTGTGAGGCTCTTTCTTGAAATAATCCTTAACCAATTCCTGAATTTTTGGGATTCGCGTAGATCCGCCCACAAGAATTACTTCGTCGATTTGATCCACAGTCATACCTGCGTCTTTCAGGGCAACCTTGCACGGCTCAATTGATCGGACGAACAGATCTTCGCAGAGCTGCTCAAACTTGGACCGTGTTAAGGTCATGGTTAAATGCTTCGGACCGGATTCGGTTGCGGTGACAAAAGGCAGGTTAATATCCGTTTGAGCGGTGCTCGACAGCTCAACCTTCGCCTTCTCAGCCGCCTCCTTCAGTCTCTGCAATGCCATTGGATCCTTGCTCAGGTCAACGCCTTCCTGCTTCTTGAACTCGTCAACGAGCCAGTCAATCACTCTCTTATCAAAATCGTCGCCGCCAAGATGTGTGTCGCCACTGGTGGATTTTACTTCAAAGACACCGTCGCCCAATTCGAGGATGGAAATATCGAAGGTACCGCCACCAAGGTCGTAGACCGCAATCTTCTCATCGCTTTTCTTGTCCAATCCATACGCAAGAGAAGCAGCCGTCGGCTCATTGATGATCCGTTTTACGGTGAGCCCTGCTACTTCGCCAGCCTCCTTGGTTGCAGTGCGCTGGCTGTCGTTAAAATAGGCCGGAACCGTTATAACTGCATCGGTGACCTTTTCACCCAGGTAATCCTCCGCCGTCTGCTTCATTTTTTGCAGGACCATGGCAGAGATTTCCTGGGGCGAATAGTCCTTGCCGTCGATATCAACAACCGCAACGCCGTTGCGGCCTTTTTTTACTTTATACGGTACCTGCTTGATCTCCTCCGAAACCTCGTTGTAGCGTCTTCCCATAAATCGCTTTATGGAATAAACAGTCTTTTGGGGGTTGGTGATCGCCTGCCTCTTTGCCGGTTGACCAACCACGCGCTCACCGTTTTTCAGAAATCCGATCATCGATGGCGTGGTACGTAAGCCTTCTGAGTTTTGAATCACCACCGGCTCACCACCAACCATCACTGATACGCAAGAGTTTGTGGTCCCCAAGTCTATTCCAATTATTTTTCCCATTTATATTCCCTTCCTTAGATTATGATAAATTTGAATTTTCCAATTAATCGAAAAACCGGTAAACCTCATCGCAAGTTGCCATATCGCTGCTGCTAATTCACTTTAATTTCCAAAACTCCCGGCTTCTTGCTCTTTGGGATCGAAACGGTCAAAACACCATCGCGATACCTTGCATTGAACTTTGATGGATCCACTTTTTCCCCCAGTCTGAATAGCCGCTCAAATTCACCGAAAAATCGTTCACTCTGCAGCACATGCCCTCTATCTGAATTCGGCCTCCGTTTGCCCCGCAGGATTAACATCTGATCCTCGTAAACTACGTCAAGATCTCCCTTTACAAATCCGGGCAATTCGGCACGAAGCATGTATGCCTCTTCAGATTCCGAAATGTCGACAAGAGGGAACGATTTCCTATTCTTTGATCCGCTGTGCGGAAAACAATTGCCAAGCATTCGGCGTGAGTTGAATGATCTATCAGCGGCCCGATCGTCGATTATACCTGCTGTTGTCATTTTCAATCCTCTCAACTGTACAAAATTCTTTCTCTTTTGTTTTTGCAAGCTTTGTGCCAAAGATTAGATTTGTCATTACCTCCTATTTTTAATAGAGTTACAAGCTGAAAGGATCTTGAGCCCAGTTTTACGGAATGCGATGATTTGACAAGGATTCGGCCATCATGTCATAGAGGCAGACGATGTGTCAACTTCCTGTCATTAATGCAAAACAAACAGAAAGAGAAACCGTGAGCTTGGAAGGATCTTATGAAGAATAGAAATGTCGAAAAATGACTCCCTCAGGTCTATTTCTCAGTGTCTTTCTTTCCTTCTGATTTGGGATTGGAACTCGGCTCTTCTGGAGATTTGGTCTTGTCCGGTTGGGCTTTCTTCTTGTCCGAAGATTCCGGTTTCTTGTTCTTGTAATCCGTTATGTAGAATCCACTCCCCTTGAAGATCAGTCCCGCACCTGCACTAAACATTTTGCTGACCCCTCCTCCACATTCCGGACAGCTCCCCACTGGGTCAGCTTTAATCGACTGAAATACTTCGAACTCATGTTCGCAATCAAGGCAACGATATTCATACGTAGGCATTGAGCAATTCCTTCGTCA
>JAUXJX010000458.1 GCA_030624545.1 Bacteroidota bacterium
CCCATCTCAGATCCCGGCATCTTCGATCTCGGCATTCCGGTATTAGGGATCTGCTACGGCCTTCAGGTTATTGCACATCAACTGGGCGGGAAAGTGGATCCCGCGGCCAGAAGGGAATACGGCCGGGCGGAGCTGCAATTCGCACGCAGGGATGATCTTTTCCATGGTATTCCCGATCAAAACACGGTTTGGATGAGCCACGGTGACCATCTGACTGAAATACCTGAAGGCTTCGAAGTGATGGCTGAAACTCGCAACGCGCCCATCGCGGCGATTCGCAATCCGGGAATGAGGATTTTCGGAATTCAGTTTCATCCGGAGGTGGCACACACGAATAATGGCACACAAATTCTCGCCAATTTCTTATTCAATATCTGTGGATTACATAAGCTCTGGTCTCCGCATTCATTTTTGGAAATTACTCTTGAGAGCATCCGCTCGCAGGTGGGTTCTTCTCCTGTAATTTGCGGTGTAAGTGGAGGTGTAGACTCAACTGTTCTGGCCGAACTCCTTCACCGGGCAATTGGGAACCAGCTCGTCGCTATATTTGTCAATAATGGTTTGTTGAGGGAAAACGAAGAGCAAGCCGTTCGTGGTATGTTCGAAGCCAAACTGCAGATTCCTTTGCGCTACGCAGATGGCACGGACCTCTTCTTGAGTAGATTGCGCGGGATCTCGGATCCCGAGCACAAAAGAAGAATTATCGGCAACGTGTTTATTTCACTTTTCGAAAGTGAGTCGGCGAAATTTGGCAACGTGCCCTTTCTTGCCCAAGGTACCCTATATCCGGATGTCATAGAGAGTCAATCTACTATTGGCCCCTCGGCCCAGATCAAAACGCATCATAACGTGGGTGGGCTTCCGGACGGGATGAGGTTCGAGTTGATCGAGCCCCTTCGGGAGCTTTTCAAAGACGAGGTGAGGCAGATCGGCAAATTGTTGCAGATTCCGGAAGATGTCCTGAATCGCCATCCTTTTCCCGGGCCCGGACTGGCCGTTCGTGTAATCGGAGAGGTTACCCCGCAGCGGTTGTCCATTCTTCGACAGGCCGACGCCATATTCATCAATGAATTGCATTCATCCGGGTATTATGATCGCGTGTGGCAGGCTTTCGCCGTACTGCTGCCGGTAAAATCCGTTGGTGTAATGGGCGATTTGCGCACCTACGAAAACGTGATTGCGTTGCGCGCTGTTACCAGCATTGACGGCATGACGGCCGACTGGGCACAACTTCCGAGCGAACTCCTCGCCACCGTTTCAACGCGGATCATCAACGAGGTTAAGGGAGTTAACCGCGTCGTTTACGATATCAGCTCCAAGCCGCCCAGCACAATTGAATGGGAATAATTGCGCGCCTGGTCTTAGAGTTGCATATTTTCAATGATTCGCTATATTCATAACCTATAGATGCTAATGCTGTCACGATAATTGCATTAATCCTCCTAATGCATCGCTCATTTTCATTTGATGATAAAGGGAATGCGGAAATATCTCGAAGATAATTACATTGGTCCATGATCCAGGCAAAAATTCTGCGCAGGAAAAGGCTTGGCATCAGCATAACAATTTGATCTAAGGAACTCCAGATGTGTGGTATTGTTGGCTATGTTGGAAAGAAACAATCTGTTTCCATTCTCATTGAGGGCCTAAAGAGGCTCGAATATCGGGGATATGATTCCGCCGGTTTGGCTGTCCAGAACGATTCAAAAATTCAGATTGTGAAGCGAAAGGGTAAAATCAGCGAATTGGAGGAGCAGGTCAAAAAACTGGATATTTCTGGCACCCTCGGCATTGGCCATACAAGATGGGCGACGCACGGGATACCCAATGAAATCAACGCACATCCGCATCTGGATTGTCACAAGCGAATCGCAATCATTCATAATGGCATTATCGAGAATTTCTCTTCCCTGAAAAAGGAATTGCTCAAGACCGGTCATGATTTCACAACGGAAACGGATACTGAGGTTCTTTGCCACCTGATTGAAACATTCTATGTAGACAATCTCGAACAGGCCGTGCGTTATGCACTTTCCGAAGTTGAGGGGACCTATGGCATTTTGGTCATCTCTCGCGATGAACCTGACTCACTGGTAGCGGCTCGAAAAGGCAGTCCTCTATTAATTGGCGTGGGAGACGATGAGCATTTCGCGGCCTCCGACGCATCGGCTGTTATCCAACATACGCGGGATGTTGTTTATCTGGACGATGGCGAAATGGCCATTCTCAGTGCGAAATCGTTCACGACCAAAACCATGGAAGATCAGCCGGTCGAGAAATACGTTGAGACACTCGCATTGGAAATTGATGAGATAGAAAAAGGCGGTTTTGGCCATTTTATGCTCAAGGAGATCTTTGAGCAGCCGGAGACGGTGCGAAACTCAATGCGAGGCCGTCTGGTTTTGGAGGAGGGGAATATAAGGCTTGGCGGTTTGGAAGATAGAATGGATCAATTGCTGAAGACCAAGAGATTTTTGCTAACTGCGTGTGGGACGAGCTGGCATGCGTCTTTGTTCGGGGAATACATCTTAGAGGAGATGCTGCGGTTGCCGGTCGAAGTGGATTATGCTTCCGAATTTCGCTATCGGCGGCCAATACTCGACCCGGAGACTGTTGTCATTGCAACAAGCCAGTCAGGCGAGACGGCGGACACACTTGCAGCCGTCCGAGAAGTTAAGAAATCCCGCTACCCGGTTTACGGCATATGCAACGTCGTGGGAAGCACCATTGCGAGGGAAACCGTTGCAGGTGTTTATTTGCATGTTGGCCCTGAAATCGGGGTGGCATCTACAAAGGCCTTTACGGCTCAAGTAACGGTTTTGATCTTGATCTCTCTCCTGCTCGCCCGTCGGAAGTGGATGAGCGCCCAAGAAGGCCGTAAGATCATTCATGAAATGCAGGCGATTCCCGACAAAATTCAAAGAATCCTGGAATCCGATGAGCAAATCTTGGAGCTGGCGAAACTGTATCATGAATCCAAAAATTTTCTCTATCTTGGCAGAGGCTACAATTTTCCGGTGGC
>JAUXJX010000102.1 GCA_030624545.1 Bacteroidota bacterium
AGCATGAGGTGCGAAATTGTTTCCAAACTCTGGCCAGACTCAGAGATCAAATAAATGCATCTGGCTCGCCTGCCGTAGCGTTGACGCATCTGTCTATGGGAATGAGCGGTGATTTCGAATGGGCGATTGAGGAAGGAGCAACGATAATACGAATCGGGACCGCAATATTCGGCCCAAGACCAACTTGATGTAAATGACGGATAGATCAAAAACTGACAGGCAGGATCAATTGTACTGCAGTTAGGCTTACAAGGAGAATCTCAATTGAGACTAACGCCGCTGGACATTAAGAGGCAGGAATTTAAGCGCACGATGCGAGGATGTGACCCTGTCGAAGTAGAGACGTTCCTGGAAATGGTGGCCAACGAATATGAAAGCCTCCTGAAGGAAAATGAACAGTTGCGAACCGAAGCCCTGACCCTGCGCACCCAACTGAAAGATTTTCAGCAGGTGGAACAGACACTAAAAGAGACATTGATGAATGCGCAGGATTCAATCAATCGTGCCCGGATCAACACCGAAAAAGAGGCCAACCTGATAATCCACGAGGCCGAGCTGAGGGCGGAAAAAGTTCTCGACAAGGTCCGTCGCGATGTGGATAAGATGAAAAATGAGCTGGCACTGATTCGATCGCAAAAAGAATCTTTCGCCAGCCGGCTAAGGCATCTGCTCGAAGCTCAAATTGAACTGATCAAGGTGCTCGAAATCGATGATGCCGATCTGAAAGACTCGGACTTGAAGCCGCCAAGAAGAAAGAAGGAGATGCACAAGCCCGTTATCCAGGAGGAACTTCCACTTACACCTGAAAAAGAAGTGGAAATGACCGCACCCTTCCCTGAAGAGTATCCGGAGATTGCGGAAGCCCCGGCAGAAGAGGAGGAAAAAATAGTTGAGGTCTCACCCGAAGAACATGAGGAGGTTAGGGAGGTTCCATCTGAAGACGATGAGAGTACGGCTGAAGCCCCAACTGAAGAACGGGAAGAGATAGCCGAAACCCCGACTGAAAAGAGAAACGAGATCCACGAATCTGCGTCTGAGAAACGGGAAGAGGTGGCGGAAGCGCCTTCGGACGAAGATCAGATGGTCTTTTGAAAGTGAACGAATCTTTCCACCCATACCTCTCGTCAATTCATTCATAGCAAAAGGGGAAACGTAAACGGAAAAGCGATAGCACGACGTCCAATTAAGACCTGGAGATTCTGAAGCCTATGACGGAATTGAGAAAGCAAATCGACGAAACTATTTCATCCCTTCGCAGCAAAACCGCCGGTGAGCCGCCGATCGGGATTATCCTGGGCACCGGTCTCGGCAAGCTCGCCGAAGAGATCGACAAAGACCAGGTGATTTCCTACAGGGATATCCCTCATTTCCCGCTTTCGACTGTAGAATTTCATGCGGGCAACCTGATCTTTGGACGTCTGGGCGGAAAAGAAGTAGTCGCCATGCAGGGGCGTTTCCATTATTATGAAGGCTACACCATGCAGCAGATCACCTACCCTGTGCGCGTGATGAAGGCGTTGGGCGTGAAGGTGCTTATGGTTTCGAATGCGTGCGGCGGACTCAATACTTCGTTCCGTGCCGGGGACATCATGGTGATTTCCGACCACATCAATCTGTTGGGCGACAATCCGTTAATCGGTCCCAACGATGACGAGCTCGGCCCGCGCTTTCCCGACATGTCCGAGCCTTACAGCCGGGAATATATGGAACTGGTGGAGCAAATTGCATCCGAAGAAAAAATCAAGCTGCACAAAGGTGTCTATGCGGCAGTGAGCGGTCCGAACCTGGAAACCCGGGCCGAATATCGCATGCTGCAAACCATTGGGGCAGACGTCATCGGTATGTCGACTATTCCGGAAGTTATTGTCGCCGTCCATGCTGGCCTTAAGGTACTGGGTATGTCCGTAATTACGGACGAGTGTTTTCCGGACACTTTGAAACCGGCCGACATCAAGGAGATCCTGCGCCACGCCCACGAGGCAGAGCCCAACCTGACGCGGATTATGAAGCGGTTTGTGGAGAAGATTTGATTGGGGGGATTGAGCCCCTATCACTTAACTCCACCAATCTGTAGCAATATTTGGAATACTACCTTCCGCACCTGCATCGAAGCCTTTATCTTCTTTGCGTTCCTTCGCGTCTCTTCGTGGCTAAAAGAACCAAAGCCGCTAAGCTGCGCCAAAATGCACCAAGGGCAAAGAGTCACGCCCACGAGGCAGAGCCCAACCTGACGCGGATTATGAAGCGGTTTGATTGGTGGATTGATCCCGCAATTTAGATGAAAATCTTAGAACCGGTTGCATCAACTACAGTCCGGACGCCCGAGGTTCCTCTCTCCATGCCTCGTAGAGGGGCGCCCAAAACACGCCAAACGTGAACGAGAATAGGTACTCTTCAATCGGGGCTCCCAAGAACTTGCATCCCGACAGCTCGTCCCAGTTCCAGTGGTCATAGAAGTCTGGGTATACCCACCCAACGGCAACGAGAACGACTGTGTAGATGAGCGTAAAGCTCAATCCTCCACCAAATATCTGCCATCGCAGCTTGGGTCTCCGCCACCAAATGAAGCCGGCCGTCGTGACACACACAATCGCTGAATCGTAGATTATGTTCAGATTTAGCTGGCTCGTTGCCCCAAACATAGCGGTGAAGGCCAACACGAGGATCATGTTTTCCATCCTTCTTTGCTCCTTCGAGATCAAAGCACTCGAGGAAATTCCCGACACCCTGTTAAGCGGAAGCGCTTCCCTGGTAATCCAGGACAGACCAGTCAACAGGCCCCTGACCATGCGGAAGAATTGAAAGTCGATCCAGAGTAGAACTCTCCGGATACGCGGAAACTCAGTAAGTACGGCAGCGAGCCCGCCAACCCCGAAACAAAACAGAAAGCTCTCGAAGTCCCATCTCCACACTTTTAGTATGGATGGCGGGTCCCAGTAGTCTGGAACAAACAGGGGCTCGGTTACTCCGAGCAAACTACAAGCAAAGCTGGCCCACCATAACTCTCGGATATCCTGAAATCGCCGCTTCCTTTTCAGAATGTAAAGCACTGCAATCCAGAATGCCAAAAGCACAAGGCATCCGAGGAGATACGCATTCATCTCCAACGTCAACTGCACATAGCCGTTCATTGGGGTCGTCCTAACGTTATAGCATTTAATGTTCTCAATATATTATTGGATTTAATGTCAATGTCTGGAGAATTTACAGCCTGATTTCCCAAGATTTCAATTCATGTTTTATTAGCCTAAATCAATCATAGCCACATTTTCTGCATTGATTCCCCCCTCACTTTACCTAAAAATACAATCCTTTTCTCCAGAACGCAAGATACTTCCGCCAAAGATAAAAATTACACTCAAGACATATTTCCGCTTGCTTTTTTCATTCCTGAGCTTATATTAAAGAACACGGCAAAACACTAGGAATTTTCGATGATTAGCCACAATTCAAATACTCCCAATTCTTTCTTTTTTAGCTATTACTTTTGGTTTCAGTGAATGGGAGTATTCTAGTAGTTCTTCAGAATAATAGGACCCTCCCAACACACCTTCCGTTGGGAGGGTTTTTTGTTATGAGCAGAAAGGGAAATATGGCTGGTGAATATAAAACACGCGGCATCCGCGGTGCGAATTGCGTGGTGGAAAATACGACCGAGTCCATACTCGGAGCCACTCGCACGCTCCTTGAGGAAATGCTGAAGACAAATCAAACCGAAATGGAAGACATCGTCTCCATCCATTTCACCTTGACCCCCGACCTGAACGCCGCATTCCCCGCGGAGGCTGCCCGCAAATTGGGCCTCAAGCTTACGCCGCTCCTCTGCATGCAAGAAATCGACGTGCCTACCAGCCTGCCGAAAGTCGTGCGGATTCTGATGTTGGTGAATACGATTCGGTCGCTGGAAGAGATCAACCACGTTTTTATAGGAGAGGCAAAGGCTTTAAGAGATGATTTGTAAATCAATTTTAAACACCGAATTGAATCTTTGCGTTTGGCAACCTTCGGTGTGGTTCGGTGTATTTCAGTGTTAAATTAAGTATCGATTAAGGAGGAAGCATGATCGTTGTGATTAACAATGAGACGGGTGATGAAGTGGTCTCGAAAGTCGTTGAACAGATCAAAGGAATGGGATTCAAAACCCACATTTCCCAGGGTACGGAGAAAACCATCATTGGAGTCATTGGCGACGATCGCTATGTGGCCAAGGACAAAATCGCGTCTCTGGAGGGCGTAGAAAGCGTCATCCCGGTTCTGAGACCCTTCAAATTGACTTCCCGCGAATTCCACCCCGAATCCACCCGCATTCGCGTAAACGGAGTAGAATTGGGTAAGAAGTTCGTCACCATTGCCGGCCCGTGCTCGGTCGAGTCGCGGGAGCAAATTTTGGAATCTGCCCATTTCGTGAAAGAGCAGGGAGCGGATATTCTACGCGGCGGCGCATTCAAACCAAGAACCTCCCCCTATAGTTTTCAAGGGCTCGGAAAGACAGCACTCGAACTGCTGGCTGAGGCAAAAGAAGCCACCCATCTTCCGATCTGCACAGAGGTCCTGTCTCCACAAGATTTACCAATGGTTAGCGAATATGTCGACGTATTGCAGATCGGCGCCCGAAACATGCAGAACTTTCCCTTGCTTCGAGCGGTCGGCCAAAGCCGCAAGCCTGTCCTCTTGAAGCGCGGCATGATGTCAACCATCGAGGAGTTCCTCCTTGCGGCGGAATATATCATGAATGAAGGCAACCACAATATTATTCTGTGCGAACGGGGCATCCGCACGTTCGAGACCTACACCCGCAACACCCTGGACCTGGGCGCCGTGGCGCTCATCAAAGAGCTGTCCCATTTGCCCGTTATTGTTGATCCCAGCCATGCCACGGGAAAGCGATCTCTTGTATCTCCACTCGCAAAAGCGGCAATCGCTGTGGGGGCCGACGGCGTGATGGTGGAAGTTCATCCGAACCCGGCGGAAGCTTTATCGGATGGAGCCCAAAGTCTCACGTTTGACCGGTTTGAATTAATGATGAGGGAAATTGGCCGGATCAGAAAGGCGCTAAATGATGCAGAAGAAGCCGGAAACGAAAACGCCAAAGAGGGAAAAGTCGCGTGATGAATAAAGCCCCATCATACCGCGCGGCTTACCAGGGAATCGACGGGGCATACAGCCAGGAAGCGATCTTTCGCTATTTTAGCGAAAAGGTGCCAACGTGCGGCTGTGCCAATTTTGAAGACGTCGTTGCGAAGGTGGAATCCGGCGAGGCCGAATTCGGATTTATGCCGGCGGAGAACTCCATTGCCGGCACTATCGTGCAAACCTACGATCTACTGCTCGAGTCCACCCTCAGCATCATAGGAGAATTCTATTTGCCGATCCACCACAATTTGATGATTCTGCCTGAAACAAACCTGGACAAAGTGGAGATAGTCTATTCTCATCCGCAGGCCCTGGCGCAATGCGCTCAATCGATTAGGCGATTTGGCTTGCGGCCGGAGGCTGCCTGGGATACAGCAGGAAGCGCCAAAAAGCTTCGCGAAGAAGCATTGCATAATGCGGCTGCCATCGCCGGGAAACAGGCCGCGGAATCTTACAAACTCAAGTGCGTCGCCTCCAATCTAGAGGACTTGGACCATAACACGACGCGCTTCTTCATACTGGGCAAACAGGCCGCTAAGCCCGGCCCGCAAAACAAGACATCCATCCTTTTCACCACCCGGCACGCACCAGGAGAATTGCTTGCCGCCTTGAAGGAATTCTCCGACCGCAAAATCAACCTGACCAAAATCGAATCCCGGCCGGACCGGCGGCACCCCTGGCATTACATCTTCTATCTCGATGTTGAAGGCTACCTCGAAGATTCCCCGCTGGAGGCAGCGATGTTCCAGCTCCTCAAGCGAGCCAGGATGGTGAAAATCCTGGGCAGCTATCCTCGTGGAGATCAAAATGGTGGCGAATGAGACCAAAGCCGTAATCATCGGCCTGGGGCAGATAGGAGGTTCCCTGGCCTTGGCGCTAAAGAGGGCGGGGTTTTTCGAAAGTGTTGGGGGTTATGATATTCATGCGCAACGTCTTCAAAAAGCGGGTGCATTCTTGGACGTTGACTCGTCCGATTTAGATGGTGCGATCTCCGCAGTAGATCTGGTTATTCTTGCGGCGCCGATTTTGGAAAATATTCGAATTCTAAAATTTGGCATTAAGAACTATCCGGATAAATTGTACACAGATGTGGGCAGCACCAAGCGTCAAATTCTCGAAGCCAGCGGCAAAGCGCCGGAAGTGCGGTTCATAGGAGGACATCCTTTTACCGGAACTGAGAAAGAGGGAGAAAGCGGGTGGGATGAATCACTGTTCCGGCAGAAAACCTATTTTTGGGTGCCGGAGGCTAATCAAGCCCCGGATGATGTGGAACTTCTGATCGGCATGATCGAGGCAATCGGTGCAATCCCAAAACCTGTGACTGCAGAGGAGCATGATCAAGTGCTCGCCCTGACCAGCCATCTGCCAATCTTAGTCTCCCTTGGTCTCACCGGATTGATTCAGGAGGGTGGAATAAATGCCGATGACTTTGTCGGCAGTGGTTTTCTGTCAGCGGCAAGATTGGCTGGCGGCTCACCCGAAATGGGAAAAGACATTCTTCTCAGCAACCGGGAGGCGGTGCTGGATGAATTGATCCGCTTTATCAACGAGCTTTCTGCGTTGGTAGCGAATCTTCGCGAGCCGGATGGAGAGGAATTATTGCAAATGATGAAGGAGTATCAACAAATCTATCGCGGGCTTTTGACCAAATCAAATGGAAATGGCCAGCCGTAGACAGTATAATAAGTGGTTTTTCATTTGCTACAGATACAAACAATCGTTGCAATATCCGTGAAAATCCGTGTCAATCCTTGGTTAAGAGAGTTTTCACACAGCCACTTCAATTTGGGGAATGGATCGAGAGAACTATAACTACAGTCCCGAAGGGTCGGCTGGAAAATTCGAAAGCACCTCTTTTATGATTACC
>JAUXJX010000360.1 GCA_030624545.1 Bacteroidota bacterium
CTGCTTGCCCGGCATGGCGTCCAAAGTAAATCGTGCCGCCACCTCGGCAATTCGGCCCGCCCCCTTCGTGATGACCACACACTGAATAATCACCAAAATCAGGAATATGATGAAGCCAACCACGTAATTCCCCTTTACCACGAAACCGCCAAATGCAGAGATCACATTTCCTGCGTAGCCATCTCCCAAGATGAGGCGGGTAGAAGCGACATTTATAGAAAGGCGAAAAAGGGTTAACACCAGCAGCATTCCCGGGAAAACCGAGAATTCCAGGGGCTCGTTTAAATACATGGAAACCAGGAGCACGGTCAAGGCGAGAGTAATATTGATTACAAGAAGAATATCGAGCAGCGCCGTCGGCAGCGGCACGACCATGATCATCAAGACGCCGATTACGCCGAATGCGACCAAAATATCGCTATGACTAATGACTCGCGAGAACAGACTTGTCGGTTGTGCCTGATTCATCTTCTCAGTTCGTCTTTCCCTTTAGGCCGTATACATAGGCGAGGATTTCCGCAATACTCACGTATAGATCGGTTGGAACGGCCATGCCAAGTTCGGACATCTTGTACAAGGCTCTCGCAAGGATGGGATTCTCAACTATGGGCACGTCGTGCTCATTCGCGATCTCTTTTATTTTCTCAGCCAATTTACGCGCTCCCTTTGCCACCACGAGCGGTGCGTCCATTTCGTCGGAATCATACTTCAATGCTACGGCATAATGGATCGGGTTGGTGATCACCACGTCCGCCTTCGGCACTTCCGACATCATTCGTTGTCGCGCGGCCTGTCTCTGCAAACCGCGGATGCGGGATTTCATCAACGGATCACCCTCGAATTCCTTTAGTTCCTCTTTTACCTCCTGTTTGCTCATACGCAATTTTTTCTCATACTCCCACCTCTGGAATCCATAATCCAGTGCCGCCATGATTATAATGGCAATGGATGCTCTAAGAGCCACTTTGAGCATGGTTGTACCGAGGAAGCTGAAAATATTCACGACGCTGCTGTCCATCAGTGGGACAAAATTCTTCGCAGCTCCCTTAATCGTCACGAATATCACAAGGCCGACAATGGTTAGCTTAATTACGCTCTTTGCCAATTCCTCCAAAGACCGCACAGAAAAAAGGCGTTTTAAACCGTTCAGGGGACTGATTTTTTTGAGGTCCGGCTTCAGCGGTTCACCTGTAATAAGAAAACCTACCTGCAATAGATTTGACGTTGTGCCCATTACCAGAATGCTGAGAACGATTGGGGCCAAGGTGCTCAAAAGAAATAGGAGACCCTGATAACTATAGCTGCGCAGATTCGCAGCGGTCACTTCGAAATCAGCGACATTTTGAAACACGACTGTCATCATCGAAGTAATGTTACCCAAAAAGCTCGTCCCTGCAAACGCCAGGGCCAGGGTACCGGTAAAGAGCACGGCAGCAGTGTTCACTTCCATGCTCTTTGCAACATTCCCTTTTTTGCGAGCGTCTTCCCGTTTTTTCGCAGTTGCTTTTTCTGTTTTGTCCGCTGTGTCAGGCATAAATTCTCTGCATCAAAAGGCTTTGATCAGCATCTGCCAATCATGAAACGTGGCATAAAACATCTTTTCGAAAACGTAGACAAATGTGGGAACACTCATGCCCAAAGTGATCAGCCCGATTCCGATCTGAACCGGAAAGCCGACCATGAATATGTTCATTTGGGGAAGCATGCGTGCAAGGATACCCAATCCTACGTTGGTGAGCAAAATGGCCACAAGGACAGGGGCGGCTATTTTCAAGCCTATGACGAACATTTCGGAACTAAAACTGATCAGCATTTCACCGACTGATGCGGGAAATGCAGATCCCAATAGAGGCATTATCTGAAAGCTCTTGAGGATTCCCTCCATCAGATAGAGGTGGCCGTTAATTGTAATGAATACCAAAATGGCCAGGATGTAATTGAATTGGGCAATTATCGAGGTTCGGGCCTGAGATAAAGGATCCATCACGCTTACGATTGCAAATCCCATTTGGAAGCCTGCAATTTCTCCGCCCAACTGAATGCCGGCAAATAGAAGCAGCGGCACGAAACCGATGAGGAGTCCCGCCAGGATGCTTTGAATTAGAGGAATGGCCAAACCCCATAGTGTGACTGATTCCAGCAATGATTCATCAACGGGTATCAGAGGAGTCATGACAACCGCCAGCATGGCCGCGAGTCCAAGCTTCACCTGGATTGGTATACCACGTTCGCCGAAAAAGGGACTGACGACCATGATAGAGGCAAGCCGCGCAAATATCACAAAAAACTTTAGAACGGTTGGAAAGGTGAGACCGAATTCGAACATAAGCAGCTAGCCTTAATGGGCAATTGTGGTTATGCTGCCGAAGACCGTGGTCGCAAATGTGATCAGTACGTTCAATATCCACGGCAGAAATACAACCAATGCGATAACGACCACCAGGATCTTCGGTATGAATGTCAGCGTCATTTCCTGAATTTGGGTGACGGCCTGGAACACCCCGATTGCTAAGCCAATAATGAGACCGGAAAGCAACATGGGGGCCGCAACCATAAATGCCGTGGTGAGCGCATCCTTTCCCAAGGTCACTACGAATTCTTGTGTCATAATTACCCTCAGATGATAAAGCTGCGTATGATGGAACCGACGATAAGGTACCAGCCATCGATGAGAACAAATAACATCACCTTAAACGGCAAGGAGATCATGATGGGCGGCAGCATTAACATCCCCATGGACATCAGAACACTTGCAACGACCACATCGATTACCAGGAAGGGGATGTATATGAGAAACCCAATTTGAAAGGCGATGCGCAGCTCGCTGATCACAAATGCCGGCACCAACAGATGCGTTGCTACTTCAGTGGCATTTTCGGGTTTTGACTGCATCCCAATGCTCACGAGCAGGCTCAAATCCTTTTCGCGTGTGTTCTTCAACATGAAATCGCGCATTGGAGCGGAAGCTTTATCGATGGCGTCATCGAACGAAATCTCCTCGGCGAGGTATGGCTTCACACCACCTTGATAGACATCGGATATGACCGGGTTCATGATGAATACCGTGAGAAACAGGGCCAGCCCGATTAAGACCTGGTTTGGCGGCATCTGCTGTAATCCTACAGCTTGGCGGAGAAAGTGGAAGATAACGATAATCCTCGTGAATGACGTGGTCAGAACTAGGATAGCGGGCGCCAGAGTGAGAACGGTCATTAGCAGCAGGATTTCCAATGTGACCGCAACGTCTCTGGGATTTTTGGCGCTATCTATATTCACGGAGATTTTCGGAACAGGCTGTTGAGCAAATGCTTCACTGGGATTGGCGGCAAAGACCAGAAGCAGCAGGATTACCGCCATCAACCAGATTTTCTTGCTTTGATTTGTCATTTCTTCACGCCGATTTTATTGCCTCGCAAAAAAGAGGCTAACTGTCTGGCAAATGGACTCGAATTCCCCGAAGCCGAATTTTTCAGCGCTCTTTCCCATTTGTCCTGCCGCTCCGGATCTTCAATCTCTGTCAGGGCGCTAATTCCGCTCTCGGTGAGGCCGAGAACCAAAATCCGGTCGACCATTTTCACCA
>JAUXJX010000361.1 GCA_030624545.1 Bacteroidota bacterium
TAATATTGCTCGCCATTGATATCGGTTACTGAACCTGTTTTCCATCGATAATGTTTATGCACCGGTGCGCATATCCGATGTTCTCCGGATTATGCGTAACCATGATGATGGTCTGTTTATCCTGGTTCAGGCGATGAAAGAGATTCATGATTTCCGTTCCGGTAGATGTGTCCAGGTTGCCGGTGGGCTCGTCAGCCAAAATGATGGGAGGCTGGTTCACCAGGGCCCGTGCAATGGCGACACGCTGCTGTTCGCCGCCGCTCAACTCGTCCGGCAAACGCTTCGCCTTTTCCTGCAGGTTGACTTTCTCCAGAATACTCATTGCCAAATCCTGCTTTTCCGACCGGGAATAATTTGTTATGGCTAGTGGAATCATCACGTTTTCCTGTACATTTAGATAGGGAACCAGCCAGAAGGATTGAAAAACGAAGCCGATATATTCTTTGCGATAATCAGCCAACTGATCGGATGATAGCGCATAGACGTCGATTTCATCTATGAGAAGCCTGCCCCTGGTTGGATGACTGAGCCCACCTACAATCGAAAGGAAAGTGCTCTTACCGGAACCGGATGGCCCCACGACGGACGCGAATTCACCCATCTCAATGCTGGTGGATAAATCGTTTACCGCGAGTACGGTTTCTTCCCCACTGTGAAACTCTTTCGTGATTCCTTCCAACTCAATCAAGCTCATACTGGGTTTCTTTCCTTCCTTACAATGCTCGTAATGCTGATGATGGGTCCAACCTGGACGCTCTATAAGCGGGATAAAGACTCGAAGCCATGCCGAGAGCAATGGACCCCAGGAGAGCCAGGAGAAAAATCGAGCCATTCCAGCCGACAGAAACGGAGTCCACACCGATTAGCGGAGCAGTGGCCTTTGCAATCACTATTCCCAGGCTATGACCCAGCAAACCCGCCAACGTACTTATTAATGCCGCTTCCAGTAGAATGATATGCATGATGTGACTTTTTCGATATCCGATGGCCCGGAAAATTCCGATCTCCCTGGTACGTTCACTTACCGATGCGGTCATTGTGGTAAACACGATCAGCGCGCCGATCAGAATGATGACGATAGAAAGGCCAAAGGAGAAGCTCTCGAGATGCTGAACCGTCTGCATCTTCGCATCGATGGTCTGGCGAATCGCGGTCACCTTTGCGTTGGGTAGCTTTGCCGAGGTCTGGGCTACAATCTCTTCAATCGGACAGTCGTAGCACAGCGCTGCGACTTCGATTAGGCTAATGGCTAATGGCTTATTGAAGATTTCCCGCGCTTGCTTTATGTCGATAAATACGAGTCCATCGTCTTGCGATCCCGTTTCCTCCAGGATTCCGGTTACCTTGAACGGCTCGCCTTCGATGAAGATTTCTTGATTCAGTCCGGCGCTGAGTTTTCTTTTTACTTCTGATCCGATAAGGGCTTCATTTTCTCCGGCGGGCGCTTCGCCGATAATCGACCACCATTTTTTGAGAGCGACTTCCTGGCCGAAATCAACCCCGACAACCAAAGCTACACCACCTGGAATTGTACCCAGGTTTAATAATTTCGGCGCAACGATCTTGATGTTCTTTTTGTTCTTGATGGTCATGATTCTTTCCGCATCCGATTCAACCAGTTGTCCCGCATCAAACGAAACACCGGCCACAGACATTCCGCCATAGGAAAGGGACAAATCATTGGAGCGGGGCACGATGAGAATATTCGCACCGTATTCATCCAGTTTCGTAGCAATATCGGCATTCATTGATTTTGATAAGTTGATCAAAATCACTACGGTACTGACCGCAATGATCAATCCGAAAAGCAGAAAGAACATGCGGGCTTTCCGGCGCCATAGACTGCTGAGGGATATGTTGTGAAGCTTCATATTTCGTACTCTAAATTCTCGGCTGCCACGCAGCGACAATCGACTCATCGATGATAATCTCGTTTCCGCTAACAACGCTGGGTATCGCATCCGGGGGATACTTTTGGCAGGAACCGCTGACGCCGCTCAGATTGCCCACCTCCCAGGTCGTGCCGCAGGAATTGCATACTAGATTGCTGCCGCGAATGTGGAAACGCTTCGAGTTACACGGCTCGCACATGCTGACCGCCGTGACCAGTTTTCCCTCTTCGGAAATATAGGCCAGAAGGGGGACTTGAATACCCTGTATCAGTTTCTGATAATCGAAGGCAACGAATTTCCTGGATTGAACTTCGTCGAGAGGGATTATGATCTTGCCATCCTCAACTCTCACATCGATGGGCGCCATTTGTGTGGGAGAATTTGGATATTGCAGAGCCGAGGATATAGTGGGCTGCTCTTCAATAATGGGATTAGCGCTGGAAGGCAGGCTGCCCATGAAGTTAAGCAGACTATACACCAATAAGACTCCCAGGGCGGCAAGAAAAATCAATTTCGGTTTCTTATTCGATCTGGTCTTTCCGAGCACCCGATCTCTCTTTGTCTGTAATCCGGCTTTGGGCCGGGACCCCTCGCCCGTCAGCTTATTGCCACACTGGATACAATAAGTCGAACCGGGTTGAGCGGATTTTCCACATTGCGTACAAAAATTCGCCATAATTATTGCCTCCTTACCTTATCCGGCCGCCGAATTTGTCATCAACCAATTCGATGATTTTGTCAACCGTAAAAGTGCCTGCCTGAATTCTATTATCAATGAACTGCTTGACTTCCTTGGCGCCTCTTGGATGGTCGCAACTGCAATCCCTGAGTTCGTCAATGGCACATTGGCCGCAGGTACAGGAAAAATGTGTGATAATTTCCAGACGGTCGGAAAAAACGGCAAGCCGGCTGTTACCTTTGATAGTGGACGTCATTCCGGCTGGTGCATTCTGACTTAACATGGACTGCAAGAAGCCAATATCCGACGCAGCCGGATTATTCTGCTGATCGGCTTTTGTCCAACCATATTTTGAGTCCACAGCGAAGACAACCTCAGACATTGTCTGCCCACTTTGCAGAGCCTCACGTATAAACTGTCTTTCTTGCTGAGCCGTTTGGCAAGTACAGGTTTCCAATGGTTCCGCGCCGCAACTGCCGCAGGAACAGGCAAACTTGGAAGCCACCTCTATGACTTTGGTTTCCAGCTCGACATTATTGGTCTTTTGTTCAATGATGGGTTGAAATTGCCCAGGTGGGCTTGATACTTGCCGGTTGTTATCTTTTGCAAAGAGATAAATTACAATGAGTCCACCAAGGACCAGACCAATGATTATGGGATTCCACGATCTGGCCGCCGGCTGGGGTGACCTGCCTTTCTTTCTGCTTCCTGTATGTTGCGGCTTCTTCGGTTTTGCTGTTGGCCCTATCTGCGCAAGTTCATGGCCGCAACGTGCGCAGAAGTTGGCGGCTTCGTCATTCTTTGAACCGCAGCCGGGACAGGCTTTCGTATCCGATATTCCCTCGTCTGGCTTATCCGGAAGCTCACTTCCGCAATCGAAACAAAATTTGGCCGATAAACTGTTTTCCGCATTGCACTCTGAACAGATGTTTTTGTTGGACATGGTTTGTTCTCTCATTTCTATTCGATCCTCTTGTTTTCATTTGTAACCTCTA
>JAUXJX010000478.1 GCA_030624545.1 Bacteroidota bacterium
GGAATTTCCTGAAAGAAAGTGACATTGTGAGGATTTTTGATTAATTTAAATAATTTATTCGCGCAAAGGCGCAAAGAACGCAAAGGATTAAAAGCATCAAATTAACAAAAAAATATGTGCGAGAGATTTGTTAACTTTCTAGGAATCACCAAAACTTAAGGAAGATCAAGTCAGAGGATCGTTAATCAGCCGTCAATGAAGATTGCCTACATTGCAGCCGGCGCCGCGGGCATGTATTGCGGCAGTTGTTTACATGACAATGCCCTTGCCGCGGCAATACTCAAGAAGGGTCACGAGGTTGCACTGATCCCGACCTATACTCCAATTCGTACAGATGAAGAAAACGTGAGCCTGGATCGCATTTTCTTTGGCGGCATCAATATCTATCTGCAGCAAAAGTTTCCATTTTTCCGGCGCACTTCGGGGCCTCTCGATGGGCTACTCGATCATCCCGGACTGCTCAATTGGATTTCCCGGATGTTTGCCTCCACGGACGCCAAGGAGCTGGGTGCATTGACAATTTCAATGCTGGAGGGGGAGAATGGTAATCTTAAGAAAGAATTAGAGAAACTGGTCGAATGGCTGCAAGGTTCATATCAGCCCGATATCATTCAGTTGACCAACTCCATGTTTGCCGGTATGGCAAGGCGTATGAAAGAAGCGTTGGGCGTTCCCGTCATCTGCGCAATGCAGGGCGAAGATATTTTCCTGGAGCAGCTCTCTGAGCCTTACAAAAGCCAGGTGGTGAGTCTTCTGCGAGATAGAGCAAAGGACATTGACGGTTTCATCGCCACGAGTGATTATTATGCGGAGTTTATGGCTGAGTACCTGGATGTGCCTCCAGAGAAAATACACAAGGTCAAGCTAGGAATCAACCTGGAGGGGCATGGTGGATTTCAAATCAAGGATGAATCGGGCGGTCCTTCCATTGGCTATTTGGCGAGAATTTGTCCGGAGAAAGGGCTCCACATCTTGCTGGAAGCGTTTTATCAATTGAACCAGGAACGCGATTTGCCCAAGATCAAATTGAAAGTCGCCGGTTATCTCAGCAAAAGAGATCATGCCTATTATGAGGGGATTAAGGAAAAGATTTCATCTTGGGGAGTGGATGGCGATTTTGAATACTGGGGAGAAGTGGATCGGAATCAAAAGATCCATTTCCTTAATAGTGTTGATGTGTTGTCCGTACCGACTACATACAAAGATCCGAAGGGTTTGTTCGTATTGGAGGCTCTGGCGAATGGAGTTCCCGTCGTACAGCCGTGGCACGGGGCCTTTCCGGAGCTGATCAAGGCTACCGGCGGCGGCATCCTCGTAAAACCGGATTCGTCGACCGCATTGGCAAAAGGCATTCATTCTCTTCTGGATAATCCAAAAAAAAGGGAGAAGCTGGGCAATAAGGGCATGGAGGTTGTTCATCGAGACTTCAGCGCTGCGGCCATGGCAGAGGCGACGCTGGAAGTGTATGGGCGGTACGTGGATTAGCTGAGTGTTTCAAGAGGAGCAAATTTCACAGAACTCAAAAGCAATGTCTCTTCAAGTAGATAACATCCACAAAAACTTCGGCAGTGATGACCGCCTCGTGGAGGTGCTTCGGGGTGTCTCGCTGGAAATCTCTGCCGGCGGTGCGGTCGCAATAATGGGTCCGTCCGGTTCCGGGAAGAGTACCTTGTTGCATATCATCGGCACACTGGATCCTCCTATTTCGGGGAAAATCATAATTAATGGAGAAGAGCCTTTCTTGCTTCCCGAGCCGGAATTGGCGAGATTTAGAAATCGGGTGATCGGTTTTGTTTTTCAGGACCACCATCTGCTGCCGCAATATACTGTGCTGGAAAATGTCCTGATTCCAACTCTGGCCTTCAAACAAAATGGAGAGGATTACGAGGCTCGTGCCCGAGAGTTGCTTGAGAAAGTGGGCCTTTCCCACCGGCTCGATCACCGTCCGGCAGAACTTTCCGGAGGCGAGCGGCAGCGGGTTGCGTTTGCACGCGCGCTGATCAACAAGCCGTCTTTGCTGCTGTGTGACGAACCCACCGGGAATCTCGACCACGCTACGGCCAATTCGGTTGCTTCCCTTCTGTTTGAATTGCACAAGGAGGAACAAAATATTTTGATCGTGGTTACCCATAGCATGGAATTGGCTGGCAGATTGGAGAATAAGTACAGGCTTTCCGAGGGAATTCTGACAAAAGAATAATTAGCCACGAATTCTCACGAATATTTCCATGCAATTCCGTGTGATTCTGTGGCCAAATAAAATTCAGGCAAATGACAAATGGAGATCGAGAATTGCTATTTCCCCTGAGCGAGTTTTACAAGAGATCAGGCACCGAAATGCCGGAAGTCAAAATCATTGACGGCAACGCAATTCCAGAGCCTTACAAGCGTCTTCTGGTCCACAATGATGACATGACCAGCGTTCTGCAGAATTTCCACAAACAATCCATTCACCTGCGTCTTATGGAATATTTCGAGGAGCAGAATAGGGTCCTGAGGAAGGTGGCACTCCTGCGCGAGGACGGAAGGCCGGTGGAGTCCGGTGCGATTGAAATCAACCTGTCATCGTTTCCCGAGAACGCAAAAAGGGATATCCTGGACTCGCGACTACCCCTTGGCGCCATTTTGCGGAAATACGAAGTCCCTTACTCCAGCCAGCCTGAATGCTTTTTCGAGATTCAATCGGATGCCTTCATCGGCCAGGCTCTTAATCTTTCAGAATCGTATCTGCTCTACGGCCGTATCAATCATTTGGTGGATTCTAGCGGGGAGTCGCTTGCGCGTGTCGTGGAAATCTTGCCCCCATCAAACCACGTGCACGCAGGATGAAGGCAATAGAAGCATATGAATCGATCGTAATCGGTGCAGGTCCGGCCGGCTCCACAGCCGCAGCCATCCTGGCCGAAAATGGCAGGCGGGTCGCGGTGCTGGAGAAGGA
>JAUXJX010000248.1 GCA_030624545.1 Bacteroidota bacterium
AAAATGGACTTCCTAGACCGAACAAACAGCCATGTAACTACCATTGAAACAAGAAGTAAAGCCACCATCGGCCAGCTGCCACTCTTCCATGTGGAAATCGAGAAAAAGCCGAAAAACACACCAACAAAAACGACGCCGGCCATTTGAAAAACCCTGAAATACTTTTCATATCTTATTCGAGATAATTCTCTGACAATGTCAAAGCCCATTTCATAGCCGCGCATCACACCGTAGTAGCGCAGGTAGATATGAGGTACGTTATAGAAAACAAAAAATATTACCGGCCCAAAGAAACCGAACAAGAGACTGCCAAAAACACCAACCGTTGCTGCCAACGGTTTCGCAGTTCCCCAAAATAATTTATCTCCAATCGCGCCTAATGGACTGCTCAGGCGTTTTTTCAACATTCCAATAGGTTTGCTGGAGTCCCATCGTTCGAATCGGTTCTGTTCTTCCAAACGTGCTACGGAACCCAATGCAAAAGATGCAAAGTATGGGTGAGCATTAAAGAAATCAAGATGTCGTTTGATGAACGATATTCGATCAACCCTTTCTGTATACAATCTGCGCAGGATAGGCATAAGACAATAGCAAAATCCCAAACTTATGAGCCGTGGATAGTTCCAGGAAGCCTGTATATAAAAACTGCGCAGAAAGATGCGCACCAAATCAATCTTCTTTATTGCCCGCATTTTTTCCTAGAGTACTACGGTTAAAAATATTCCAGCGCCAATTGCCATGAGCAGGTACCTGAGATTTCGGCGTTGCAAGAATGTATGTATCATTACCGTTATGCCTACGCCAAGAAAAACAATCCGAATGTCAGCAACGCTAAACGGCGCCGTTTCAGGCAGCACCTTCAGCAGCCAACTAACAGCCACTTGCCCAACCAGGAAAAAGAGAAGACTAAGAGACCCGACGTAGAGGTAGGTAATTAGCAAACCTGACCGATGTGCTCTTTCAACTCCTCTTACATCGCCTTTGTCGGCAAACCGATCAGCATTCCCGATCAGACGAACATTAAATCTCCTTAGCCGGACGATAGAATATCCAAATATGTAGGCTACCATTACGGCATAGCCACATGAAAGTAGAACCAACCAGGACTCGGAAATCGCCCCATTATGCATAATTGAGAGCGCGATCATCAATCCGACAAACGAACCCAGACTCCCCTCCGGAAATCTCGCGCCTCCTACGGGAACATCATACAGCCAAACCAGCTCGAAGATAATTCCAAAGAACAAACCCAATTGCGGCTCTCCGAAAGCTGCACCTAGCAGAGAGCAGGCAATTAACGGATGTGATAATAGAACTTGCCATGCTGCAGTCGTATCAAGGCCGACCAGCCCTCCCAAGAAGAATGCGGCGAATATTTCATTCATAATTATATGTGCACTGCCAGTTTCGATCCGGAAATTGGAGAAAGAACTCGAAACCCAGCAGGAACAATGGGCTTAAATCTATGTGCTTTTTGGATGCAAAGACAACAAAAATCTAGACTTGGGATAAATTGTAACATATTGCCTTTGGATATTTGACCGAATCTAAATTCGAAGCGGGCGAAATTTTGTTCCGGGACAAATGAACGCAGAGCAATTCTGTGCTGGCGGTCTCATAAGGATTTGGGTTCGCCAATGTGCTCCAATGACCGGTAGAACCTGGATTCCTGGTAGGCTGGCCTAGTGTGTTCGATGAATGACCGAATCCAGAAAATTCTCCAACAGATTCCGCCCCTCCGGTGAATCTATACTGAGAAGGCTTTTTCTGGCAAGTTCAAAATGATCTCTCAGCATTTGGCTGGAGCTCGCCAGTGTGCCTGCACGCTGATATACACTTTTGACATCTCCCACGTCCCGCAGCTCCACCTTTGGCTTGGCTAGTATTTGACCAATGACTTCCCGGTCCTTTTGAGAGGCTTCATTTAATGCGTGTATGAGCAGAATCGTCTTCTTCTTTTGTCGAATGTCGCTACCCCAGGTCTTGCCCAACTGTTCCTCTTCAGCAGTCACATCCAGCAGATCATCCTGGATTTGAAAAGCGATCCCCAGATTAAGTCCGAATTCCTTCAACGCGATTACGGACTTCTCATCCTCACCGCCGATTAGCGCGCCCAATTCGCCACATGAAGAAAGCAAGGCGCCCGTCTTTTTCCGGATCATCTTGAAATAGTCTTTTAGCGCCACGTTTCGCTCTGTCTCAAATTCCCTGTCGTAAGCCTGCCCTTCACACAGTTCCAAAAGAGTATTTGAAAAAAGAGAGCCGAGGCGGCCTAGGTCAGGATGCTTCGTACGAAGCAGATACCTGTAGGAGAGCGCGACCAATCCATCGCCGGCTAGGATGGCAACGTTGGTGTCCCATTTACGGTGAACCGTGGGATGCCCTCGCCTCCTGTCGTCATTGTCCATAACGTCGTCGTGAATGAGTGTGAAATTATGCAGCAACTCAACAGCAACGGCGGCATCGAGCGCATCTTTGTAATCTCCGCCCACAGCCTGGCAGGCCAGCAGTAGAAGAACCGGACGCAGTCTTTTTCCCCCTGCCTCAAGGGTATAGCGCATCGGTTCGAACAACGTTTGCGGGCTCTCCTTGCCAAGAGCCAAGCGAATATGGTTGTTTACCTCATCACGAAGAAAGGAGTTTTTCGTTTCAAAATCGGCTTTGGTCTTCATGGCTGAATGAGCATGCACATAGGTGTCAACACAATATTGAAATCGGGACCCGGCAATTGAACCGCAGAAAAGATCGAGGATAAATGGTGTGGCTCAGATAGATTCCGTTGAAAAACTTGAACGAAAATCAAATTGTACCGCGATCATTATTATTCATAGCGGAGCGCCTCGATGGGATTAAGCCTGCTCGCCTTAACTGCAGGATAGATCCCGAAAAACAATCCTACTGCGGAAGAAAACAAAAAGCCGACAGCCGAAGCGGCAACCGGAATCGTGGTCGGCCAACTGATCGCCATGCCCAGGACGTTTCCACTTAGCACTCCCGCGGCAACACCGATAATGCCTCCAACCCCGCTTAGAATAATGGCTTCCGTTATGAATTGCCACATGATCTCGCCCCGGGATGCGCCAACTGCTTTACGAATCCCGATTTCGCGCGTCCGCTCTGTTACCGAAACCAGCATGATATTCATGATCCCGATTCCACCAACCAGCAAGGCCATGCCCGCAATGATCAGGGCTCCCAGAAAAATGAATCCGGTTAGATTATCCCAGGTTTCCAGGAGTGAGTCTTTCGTTAAGACTTCAAAATCATTGGGCTTTCCAGGCGGCACCTTCCTCTCTGCGCGCAAGATACCCGTAACCTGATCAATCGCCTCGCCCATCAAGGCCGGATCTTTGGCGTTTGCCGCAAATTCTACAGACCGTTTCCCGCCGAAATACTTCACAAATGTGGTGATCGGAATGAGCGCATAGTTATCCTGGCTCTGTCCGAATATTTGCCCTTTTTCTTCAAATACCCCGGCTACCAGAAACCGTTTTCCTTCCAAGCGAATTTCTTTTCCGATGGCGTCTTCAAAGGGGAAAAGCTTCTCCACCACATCCTGTCCCAAAACGCAGACAGCCGCCCTCCGTTGGACGTCCTCTGCAGTAATAAATCTCCCGTTTTCGACATAGAATGCATTAGCAACCATCCAAAATTCGTTGGCACCATAGAGAAATACATCCGGGTTGGTTTTTTTGTCGAAATATTTAACAGTATTTGCAAATGAGTAGACCATCGGCGAAACAATGGAAACCAGGCTGGCTTTCTCTTCTACCGCAAGGACCTGTTTATAAGTGATGTCCTTTCGGTTCCTATATTTTTCTTCCTGACCGTGTGAAAGCGCTCCAAATTTCTGGATATAAAAAGTGCCCGCGCCGAGGACCGATAGTTGTTCTTCAACAGAGTGGTTAAGTCCGGAGATAAAGGTCTGCACCCCAATCACAGCCCAGACTCCAATCACGATTCCCAGGGTAGTAAGAAATGCGCGAAACTTGTTGGCGCGAATCGAATCGAGCGCCATGAATAAACTTTCGCGAAAATCCATTAGCTCTCCTTAATCTCTATTCCGACTTCTGAATGGCTTCAAATTAATAAAAGGTCGATTGCAACGCAAGCAAATTCACGTTTGCAAACCGAAAACAAGTACATTTCGAATACGACTTCAATTATTCGAAGTTGCTGTAAGAATGATATATTTCGCAGGGAAAGGCATTCTACTCTATCCAGCCCCACGAAGAAATAAACCTTAACTTGAGGATGGATGATGGAAAAGCCAAGCGTGGCGTCAGGTGGCGGTGGATACTCTAAATACCGAGGATTCTTCCGCCGTTTCCCCATCCGCCAGAATATCAGCCAAAGTGATTTTGTCCAGGAAGAGCTTCATTTGTTGATTGATGCGAAGGAGGGGAGAACGAACGTTGCAGCAATCAACGAGAGAGCAGTTTTCCACACTTTCTGTTGCGC
>JAUXJX010000151.1 GCA_030624545.1 Bacteroidota bacterium
ACGTTCATACAAGAAAGGACTGGCGTGAGCGTCTGTTCCCGCGAAAAAACCGGGAAAAATCAAAGATCATTGGGCAGGCCCTTTGCTATGATGCAAGCCACAATCTCTATTCTGTTGTGCCGAATGCAATTCCGCCGAATATGATTTATGCCATGGAGCTTGGCGCCAGAGCCCTGGTAGACGTGTGGCCTTTCATTCATGATCGTTTGCTCGATATTGGTTGTGGAAATCGGCCCTACTCTCTGCTGATTGACTCGCTTGTAAGCCGATATGTGGGAATTGATTTGCCCTCGCAGCTTGAAGACGGGCAGACTGATCTCTGGGTTGACGGAAAGAGTCTGCCGTTCAGGCTGGAGTCATTTGACACGGTTCTATTAATCGATACCGTATACAAAGTACCTTCCCCGATGCACTTGTTGCGAGAAGCAAATCGAGTACTAAAACCGGATGGCCATCTCGTTTTGATGACATCAAATGCCGTCCTTCGGGACAAGCCAATTTACGCAAAGTATACGCCCTATGGATTGAGGCTGCTGGCGGAACAAAATGGCTTCAATATTCAAATACTTCGTACTAAAGGCAATATATTGCCTTTTGTATTCAATTTGGCCGTTCAAATGATGTATCGCTTACTCAGGAGAGACAACTATATTCGGCCTGCCAAAATGAATGGTCGGCTGACGAATGTCGAGTGGTACGATCGACCCATGATCCAATTACAAAAGATGTTATTGAAATTCACGCCGCAAAGCTCCATCCTGGGCCAGGTAGCATGGGCAGAGACGGAAGGAACCTCCTCAATTGCCGGAAGATTCCATCTTGGGCATTTGATGGTGGCAAAAAAGATTTTTAGGTTGAACGAGTTTGATTATTAGAAAGGGGAAGAACTACCTGCTGACATTCCTATCCGCTCAAGTCGAAAAATGTTTCTCAAGTGCTGATACATATCCGTCCAACTCCGCTTTCGACCGTTTTTCCGTAACCGCAACCAATAGTTGATTTTTTCTGTCCGGATAAAATCTACCCAGATCCAGGCCCGCAAGTATTCCATCTTCCTTTAGTTTATCAATTACGTCTGCGGCATTAACGGGGCAATTGAGCACGAATTCCTTGAAATAGGGGCCTGAATACCGGGAGCTAAAGTTGCCGAGTTGCGTGATCTGGTCAACAAGATAATGGCTTTTTTGCAAGCAGTGTTCGGCGACTTCCTTAATGCCCTGTTTCCCCAATAGCGAAAGGTATACTGTTGCGGCGAGGGCATTCAAAGCTTGATTGGTGCATATATTTGACGTGGCTTTTTCTCGGCGAATATCTTGCTCGCGGGTGCGAAGCGTCATCACAAAACCACGGCGGCCCTTTAGATCAACTGTTTCACCAATTAGACGACCGGGCAGTTTTCGCACCAGTTCTTTATTTACACAAAAAATGCCAAGATAAGGTCCGCCGAAGTTGAGCTGGTTACCGAAGACTTGCCCTTCCCCGGTAACAATGTCGGCTCCATAGACGCCCGGTGGGGACAATATGCCCAGAGAAAGAGGATCGACGGAAACCACATACGAAGCTTCGGCTGCATGAGCGATTTTTTCCAGTTCATTGACGTTTTCCAGATTTCCAAAGAAATTGGGATGCTGAACGAAAACACCGGCGGTAGGTTCAGATGCAAGTGACTCGAGTCGATCCAGGTCGGTTACGCCTTCGGTGCTGAGTGGAATTTCGATGAGCTCAATTCGCTGTCCCCAGGCATAAGTCCGCATAATTTTCCTGTAGTGCGGATTGATTCCGGCGGACACCAGCATCCGTTTTCCAGGCTTGATTCCGTTGAGGACAAGAACCGCTTCGGCCAGCGAGGAGCCTCCGTCGTACAAAGAAGAATTGGTGACCTCCATTCCCGTCAGTTCACAGATCATCGACTGATATTCGAAGCCGGCCTGCAGCGTGCCTTGACTGACTTCAGGCTGGTAGGGCGTGTAGGCGGTATAGAATTCAGATCGCGAAATGATGTGGTCAACGGCGGTGGGCACATAGTGGTCATACGCGCCGCCACCAATGAAACAGGCATATTCATGCAGGTTCTTGTTCCGTCCGGCCAGGCGCCGCAGCAATTGCACCGCTTCCAATTCCGACAATTGCGGAGGAAGATCCAGGTTGCCATCGATTCTTACATCCGTGGGGATATCAGAGAGAAGTTCCTCAAAGGATGCAATGCCGAGGGCATTTAGTATGTCTTGCTCATTTTTGCTGGTATTGGGTACAAAAGGCATCCGTTTGTTCCTTTAGGGAGTCGTATTATATTTGTTTATTGCCACACCTGCCGTCAAGCAATCAGTTTTTCATAATCTTCGGCCGTCATGAGATTCTCTGCCTCCAATGGGTCCGAGATCTTTATTTTTAGGATCCAACCCTCGCCATACGGGTCTTCGTTGATGAGATTTGAATTCTCTTCAAGCAAAGTATTCACCTCCACCACGTCTCCGGAAAGAGGTGCAAATAAATCAGACACGGTTTTGACGGCCTCGATGGTCCCAAATGGCTCCATCTGCTGTACAAGATCTCCAACATGGGGAAGCTCTACGAAAACAACATCTCCCAATTCACTCTGAGCGTAATCGGTGACGCCAACGGTGGCAATATCGTCTTCAAGCAATATCCACTCGTGCTCTTCAGTGTATTTCAAATCCTGGGGAACATCCATTTCCTAGTCCTCCGTTTGATCCATTTCATTATTCAAAAAAGAATCCATAAAGTTGATGTCGAAATCCCCATTTTGAAATCTTTCATTCTTTAGAATACGCAAATGCAGAGGTATGGTGGTCTTAATTCCTTCAATGACGAATTCTTCGAGAGCCCTTTCCATTCTTACGAGTGACTCCTGGCGTGTTTTCCCGTGCGTTATCACCTTCGCGATCAGGGAATCATAATATGGCGGAATCACGTATTGCGCATACGCATGGGTGTCAACCCGGATTCCAAAGCCACCAGGAAGATGAAAGTCGGTAATCGTTCCCGGCGAGGGTGCAAAGTTTCTGTCCGGATCTTCTGCATTAATTCGGCACTCGATGGCATGGCCGCGCATTCTCAACTTATTCGAGATATCCAGTTTCTCCCCCGCAGCTATTCGAATCTGATTCTTGATAAGATCCAGGCAATATACCGTTTCGGTTACCGGATGCTCTACTTGAATTCTGGTATTCATCTCCATGAAATAAAACTTCCCATCCTGATTCAATAAGAATTCTATTGTTCCGGCGCTGCGGTAACCGGCCGCTTTTGCACCCTTTAAGGCCGCAGCCACTATCTTTTTTCGCAAGCCATCATTAACTGCCGGAGAGGGTGACTCCTCTATGAGTTTTTGATGTTTCCGCTGTATGGAACATTCCCTCTCTCCAAGAGTGATGATGTTGCCGTAATTGTCGCCGAGGATCTGCACTTCTATGTGCCTGGGCTTTTCCATAAATTTTTCCAGGTATAGAGCGCCATTTCCAAAAGCGGAGATCGCCTCGGATTGAGCGGCCTGGTAAGCAAGCTCCATTTCCTCGTCATTTTGGACCATTCTCATGCCTCTGCCACCACCACCGGCAGATGCTTTTACCATTACCGGATAACCGATGGATGAGGCAATTTGTTTTGCATCCTGTATGCTGCTCAGCACGCCTTCACTACCGGGTATGGTCGGAACTTTTGCCTTTTTCATGGTGGCCTTGGCCAATGCCTTGTTTCCCATTTTGTCGATGATACTCGCAGGGGGACCGATGAATTGCATATCGCACGATTCCGTGATATCGGCAAAATGAGAATTCTCGGCAAGGAATCCATAACCCGGATGGATCGCGTCGGCGTTCGTTATTTCAGCCGCACTAATAAGCCGTGGGATGTCCAAATAGCTTTCGTAACTGGGGGGTGGTCCAATGCAGACGGCTTCGTCAGCAAAACGGACGTGCAGTGAATCGGTATCTGCAGATGAATAAACAGCAACAGTCTGAATTCCCAACTCCTTGCAAGCCCGGATAACACGGAGTGCTATTTCTCCGCGATTTGCGATCAGAATTTTTTTAAACAACAATAACCCCGGAAGTTTTGCCTCCTTCGATCATTATTTTGCTGTAATTTTAAAGAGGGGCTGATTGTATTCGACCGGATTTCCGTTTTCAACAAGGATTTCGAGAACGGTTCCGCTAATCTCTGCTTCGATCTCATTCATTAATTTCATTGCTTCGATGATGCACAAGACCTTTCCGGGAGAAATATGATCGCCTATTTCGACGTAAGGTTCAGCCCCGGGCGCGGAGGCGCCGTAGAAGGTACCCACCATGGGTGACCTGATTACTTGGCCATTCGCTTGATCGCTTGCAACAGAAGATACAGGAGCTGTGGGGATTGGTGACTCTGATTGACCTGCCACTTCATCAAGCTCTATTTGCTGCGCCTCATTCTGCTTTTGGGAGGCCGCATTGAGGGCGTTATTCGGATTTGATGAGTATTTCGAAATCCGCACTTTTTGACCCCAGCGGGAGACCTCTAGTTCCGCAATATTGCTGTCTTCCACAATTTTTATCAGCTTTCTGATATTCTTTTCTCTCATTATTTCTCCCAGGAGCAAGGTTGGACGTTAATCCGGCCAGCCGTTCACACTCTTTCCACGTACTCATTCGTACGGGTATCAATTCTTAATACTTCCCCTTCCTGGATAAACAGGGGCACCATGACAACAGCACCGGTTTCCAAACGAGCAGACTTTGTTGCGCCGGACACCGTATCCCCTTTCATTCCGGGATCGGTCTTGACTACTTTCAGTTCCACAAAAAATGGCAGCTCAATTCCGATGGGAACCGAACCGTGAAACAGGATTTCGACGTCATTGCCTTCCTTAATATAATTTACCGTATTGCTAACAAATTCGTGGTCGACTGAAATCTGCTCATAGGTAGTCTGATCCATAAAATAGAAGTGTCCGCCGTCGTTGTAAAGGTATTGCATCGGTTTCTTTTCTATGCGGACGTCCTTTACTTTCTCCTCCGATCGAAAGGTGCGCTCTAAGACACGGCCCGTGCGAAGATGCTTCAGCTTGGCTCGCACAAAAGCGCCCCCCTTCCCCGGCATGACCAACTGGGATTCAGAAATCTGCCACAATTCGTTTTCCAACTCCAGGACCATTCCCGAGCGAAAGCTTGATGCTTGAACCATTCAATCGCTTAACTAAACATTCTTTTTTTACAGTTTCTCAAAAAATATTTTGAGAATATAATTGTAATCCCCTAAAATGTCAACACCTTTTGAATAGGCGCGCCGGGCTGAGAACATTAAATTTCGGCTTGTTATAGCGGCCCAATAACTTCAAAATGTAACCAGCCGGCCAAAGCGCCTCTAATCTAATACATACTACACGGTCTGTCAATACCTTTTCAAATATTTTCTATTCTGGGTCAAAAAGAGTGAATTGAGGCAGGAATCCTGCATCCAGAATTCATGAATATTGAATGCCGAATGGAATATCGCTTGCAGTTGCCTCTCCCCATCTCTAAATTGGTCTATCTTAACCAAACATTTTGGCGGGTCCCGTGATTTTGTGTACTTCAATTCAGACAGCCTGTCCTAATCAGATTGATTAAGGCGAGCCGGCCTGTCATGTAGTGTCAAAAGTTTCATGAAGAAATTAGGATAGGAAATGAAACCACAGATCCGCCTGCGGCGGACAGGAAACACGGAGCAATTCTCTGGGCA
>JAUXJX010000176.1 GCA_030624545.1 Bacteroidota bacterium
AACTCGAGCAATGGCTGATCAGGCAAAACAACTAAATCCGCCGGCTTTACCCGCTGGCGACATGGGCATACTGGGGAATTCTGCGGTCATTCGCCAGATCCGGGAGACAATCCTGCAGGTGGCGCCGACCAATATTCATGTACTGATCGTAGGAGAAAGCGGCAGCGGCAAAGAGCTCGTCGCCAGGGCATTGCATATGCAGAGCTCCAGAGGGGATAAAGTAATGTTCACCGTGAATTGCGGCGCCATCCCCGAAGGAATATTGGAAAGCGAGCTGTTCGGGCATCAAAGGGGAGCATTTACCGGGGCCGTTGACTCGCGTAAAGGTTATTTTGAGCTCACTGACGGCAGCACCTTGTTCCTTGATGAGATCGGTGAAATGCCGCTTGCCACGCAAGTTAAGGTCCTGCGGATCATTGAAGAAAAGGAATTCATTCGCGTCGGCGGCAGCACCTACCGCGAAGTGGATGTTCGCATCATTGCGGCAACCAACAAGAACCTGGAGGCAGAAGTCCGCACCGGAAACTTTCGTCAGGATCTCTATTATCGCCTGAATGCCATAAAAATTGTCATTCCTCCACTGCGATCCCGTAGCGAAGACATCCCATTGTTAGTTGACAAGTTTGTGGACGAATTCTGCCGGCAAAATCAAATCAGATTTGAGGGATTTACATCCGACGCCATCGAAATCCTGCAGCGGCAGGAATGGCCGGGAAACGTGCGCGAGCTGCGCAATTTTGTACAGAGCATCATCGTCCTCGAGAAGGGCAAAAAGATAGATGCCGAAATTTTGGCTCGATTCCTTCAAAGTGAAGATTTCGGCGCGCGGCCGCTGCCGATCCCCACGCGCGTTCCGGTGGACCAGGTGGAGCGGGAGCTTATTTACCAGGTACTGTTGGAACTAAAGTCCGATTTGAATCAGATCAAACAGGTGCTCTATTCACAGTATATTCAACCGAAACCACTGAGATCCTGGGAGAACCCGGGTTATGGCCGGCCTGTCGATTCCATCGAGGAAGTGAAACCGGATGAAGAATTGACAACGCTGGAGGAAGCGGAGCGCGGGCTAATCAGTCGCGCGTTGGAGAAGACCAATTGGAGCAAACGAAAAGCCGCGCAGATTTTAGGTATCAGCGAAAGAACACTGTATCGGAAAATCAATGAATACCATTTACAAGAGAAGAATCACTAGCGTTAGCTGCATTGCACTGATCATCGGTGGGCTTCTTCCCTCCTGCGGCCCCTACTCATTTTCGGGGAGTGGGCTGCCCGGTCATATCAAGATCATCGCGGTGCCGCTCGTGGAAGACCGGACACCGGAATTCGCCGTCAATGAGAAATTGACCGACGCAATCATTAACGAAATTACACGAGACAATACTCTCAAGATTGGCAATGAGGTGGGTGCGGATGCGATAGTTATTGGCACGATTATCTCGCTCGAAGACCGCGCGGACACCTATACCTCTCAGGAGCAGGTCGAATCCTACCGTGTTTATGTAACCGTTGAATTCGAGGTTCAGGACAGGAAGAAGAACTCTAGTCTTTGGAAGGAAAAATGGTCGCAATGGGGGCTGTACAAGCTGAGCGACGGACCGACGCGCGAAGAGGGAATCGAAATTGCCGTAGGGAAAATTGCTGAAGACATTCTAAATAAGACCGTATCCGGCTGGTAGGACAAAAATCTTGCAGAGGCCAGCAGAATGATTTATATTTATTCAATAAGTTCCGATAAATATTTAAGTTATGTCAACTTCTGGTCGGTTTGCCCTGCTCCTCTTTTCAACAGAGGGTTTTGGGAGAACCAGGAAACCGCTAATATTGGGTGTGACCCAAAATTTTGGAGGAAACATGAACAGTTTAGCAGCTGAGATTGAACGACTCAGAGGAGTCTTGTCGGAAAATCCCAGATCGCTGCATTTTGCTCGGCTGGCTGAATACCTCCTGCAGGCAAATGTTGTTGACGAGGCGATCAAAGTATGCCAGGACGGAGTGGAGCATCATTCACAGTATGCCAATGCCCATTTTGTGTTGGGAAAATGCCATTTTCAAAAGGGAGATCTGGACGCTGCCGAAAGCGAGTTTAACAAAGCCCTGCTCTACGATCCCGAACATCTAAACGCGCATCACTACCAGGCGAAGATCATGAAGGAGCGCGATTGGCAAAATGCCTACGTTTTGTGGCTTAAGCGAGCCCTTGCGATTGATTCTATGGACAGCTTGGCCAAGTCGATGCTCGATGAATTTGAAGAAGGCAAGGGAGTGGGGGAGGACCTGGCGCAGGAAGAAAGCGTTGTGGTTGAGGAAGAGGCTGCCTCTGGTGGAGAAACTTTGGCTGAACTCACGGAGGTCGAAAAGACATTCTCCGATGAGTCTGAGGAAGCGGCTACCATTCCAACAGAAGAAAAGGCCGTTGAGGAGATGCCAGAGCCTACCTCGGAGGGCGAGGTCGAGACAGAGGACGTTACTGTAGAGCCCGGGGAAAAGCGCTACGAATTCATTCTCGATGACATTTTTAAGGAAGAGTCGACGGAAGAAGAACGGGTCGCGGAAGAGCAAGAGCATATTTCGGAAGTGAGTGAGCAGGTTGTCGAAGAACCTCTCGAGGAGGAGGAAGAAACGGTCGAAACTGCGACAGAATCTATAGAAGAAGTCCCTGCGGAAAGTATGGAGTCTGAAGTTGAAGCCCAGGAAGAACCTGAGCGTGAAATCTCGGTGGAAGAAAAGGAGAGGGTTGCAGATGAGGTTTTTGGTGATGAGGGCGATGTTGAAGATGAAGATTATTTAGAGGAAGATGAAGAAATTGAAGAGCCCCGCGAAGATGTGGCTACAGAGGAAGCTGCTCCTGAGGAGGAGCCTGATGTGATCGAAGAAGTACTTACCGAAGAGGAGACAGCGGTAGAAGAGCAACCGCCGGAAGAGGCTGGGGCGGCGGCTCAGAAAGAGCCGTTTGTGACCGCCACCCTTGGTGAGATCTATGCCGCCCAGGGACATTACGGCAAGGCAATTGGAGTTTACGAAATACTCCTGCGCAAAGATCCGGATAACGTCCAATACAAGGCAAAGGTAGAGGAGCTAAAGAAAAAAATGGAGGATGAGCAACAGGGTTAAACCTCCTGCATGTAGATGATCCATCAAACCCGCATAAACGCTCACCAAAAACTGCTTTCCGGGTTCAGATTGGATGGCTTTCTGGTAACAAAGCTATCAAATATTCGATATTTAACAGGCTTCTCCGGAACAAATGGCATCTGCTTGATTACGAATTCAGATGCCATTTTTATTTCCGATTCTCGTTACGAGCAGCAAGCGTCACAAGAAGTTTCCGCCGCGTCCATCCACATTGGCAAGGGTTTCCTGCCAGAGAAACTGAAGGAATTGTCCTGCCTGCCGGACGGAAAAAATATCGGCCTCGAAGCGGATTCGTTGTCGTACGGTCAATTCCGCAGACTGAAAGATCTGCTCCCCGGCGTTCGCTGGCAGCCCCAGGAGAAATTGGTTGAACAGCTCTCAATATCCAAATCGGAAGAGGAGATTGGCTCTATCCAATTGGCGGCGGAGTTTACGGACAAAATCTTTTTGCAGCTAATCGATCTGATCCGTCCGGGAGTGCGGGAGTGCGATGTTGCAGCGGAAATTCTCTATCGTTTTAAGAAAATGGGAGCTGACAATTCCGCATTTGAGCCCATAGTTGCGAGCGGACATCGTTCCGCCTTGCCCCATGGCGTGGCAAGCGAGAAGGAGATCGAAGAAGGCGATTTGGTAATTCTGGATTTCGGCTGTGTCGTAAACGGCTACGCAAGTGATTTGACCCGCACGGTGGTCGTTGGGAAAGCTAGTGACGAGCAAAGGCGGATTTACGAGGTCGTCCGGACGGCACAGCAAAGTGCAATTCAGGTAATACGAGCCGGAATTTCCTGTTCCGAGTTAGATGCCACGGCACGGAATGTCATCCGGGAAGCCGGATATGGCGAATACTTCGGCCACGCCCTCGGCCATGGTCTCGGGCTTGAAGTCCTCGGCGAGCCGCGCATCGCTGCCGAAACAGACAGCAGCCTTCCGGAAAACGCAGTCATCACAATCGAACCTGGAATATATGTTCCGGATCTTGGGGGTGTCAGGATCGAGGACGACGTGGTGGTCAGGGTGGATCACGCCGAGCTGCTCACGCATTCTTCGCGCGATCTAATCGAAATCTCTTGAAATGAAGCCTGCCCTGTCTGTTATCATTGTTACATTCCATCATGAGCGCGAGATTGGAGAATGTCTCCCGGCCATCTATGAACGTTCTTCCGCCCGTCCGCTGGAAATTTTTGTCGTGGACAACTCCTCAGACGACGGCACTGTTGCGGCCGTCAACAAATGTAAGCTGCTTTATGATTCGAAGGATTTCCGTATAGAATTCGTCCAGAACCGCGACAACAAAGGCTACACTCTGGCGGTGAATCAAGCTTTAAACGAAGCCGGTGGCGAATTCATCCTGATGTTAAATCCGGACACGATCGTGCAGAAGGAAAGCATCGATCTGATGCTCCAATTTTTGCGAGATAAACCGGATACAGGCGCCGTCGCTCCACAGCTTCTCTTCCCGGATGGCCGGATTCAGCCTTCCTGCCGCAGGTTTCCCCGCTACCGTTTCATTGTTTTTGAGATGATGGGTCTGAACCGTCTCTTTCCCACAAGCAGCATATTCAACGGCTGGAAAATGGGAGACTTCGACCACCGCTCGCTTAAAACGGTTCCGCAGCCGCAGGGCTCTTGTCTGATGCTTCCCCGAAAAGTATTGGAGGAGGTCGGAAATTTAGACGAGCGCTTCTTCCTTTTTTTCAGTGATGTGGACCTATGCAAGCGGATTTGGCGTAGCGGCCGCAAGATCTACTTTTACCCAGCTGCGAAAGTAATTCACCAAAGAGGCAGCTCGATTTACCGTAATCGCGCAGCCAGCACATGGCGATCGCACCGGGACTTCATCCGGTATTTTTTGAAATGGTATGGCCTGCCGGTTCGATGGATTTCTAATATTCTTGGCATACCACTGCTATTGAAACTTGGAGTGATACGATGGGGGCTTTATCGGCTCAGCAAATCAAGCAACAAGAACGCCACGCCATGATCAGATTTTCATTGCTCGCGACAGAATAATCCGCGCCGCCTTTTCCGCGCCATCCACCGGATGGTCGGACCGATCTCCTGGACAATTTTCAAGAATCCTATTTATCAGCTCTCCCCAATTTCCCGCAAAGAAGTCTTCAGGAGGAAGCAGAATACCGAGTTTGAGTTCCTCGATTCCTTG
>JAUXJX010000213.1 GCA_030624545.1 Bacteroidota bacterium
CCGGCGCGGCAACAATGAAAGGCTGCCCCTTTACATTAATCGGACCGAAACTAAAGGTAGGTGATATGGCTCCGGATTTCGAGCTTGTGAAAAATGATTTGAGTTCAGTTACCCTGTCCGACTTTGGCAGCAAGATCAAACTGATCAGCGCTGTACCTTCGCTCGATACTTCGGTCTGCGACCAACAGGCCCGAACTTTCAATGAGGCTGCCGCAAATCTTGGCGAGAATGTCGTGATCTTAGCCGTAAGTATGGATTTGCCCTTTGCGCAAGGAAGATGGTGCAGTGCGGCAGGTGTGGACAGAGTCATCACATTATCGGACCACAGAGATGCGAATTTCGGCACAGCTTATGGCGTGCTGATGAAGGGCGCCAGACTGCTGAGCAGGGCGGTGTTTGTAGTTGATGGCGAGAATATTGTCAGACACGTGGAGTATGTGAAGGAAAACGCTACCCTCCCTGACTTTGATACGGCGCTGGCGGGGGTGAGGAGTTTGCTGTAGTTTGCTAGTGTCTCATTAACCATGCAAGAGTGTCATCACGATCCCGGCTTGCCGGGAGTGGCGATCTCCTGCGGATATGGTAGGAGATTGCTTCGTCGCCCTTGGACGGAGTCTATCCTGAACGACAGTGCAGGGCTCAGGACTCCATTCGGCTGAGCTCACGACGAAGCCCGCAATGACACACTTCTTCGCCAGCTCCTCAATTCCCTCCCCGATCCACCTCAGTACCCACAACCAAACGTTTCACGCCTACTTGTTTGGCCACGTCCATGATGGTCACGACTAACCCGTGAGGAACTTCCTTGTCCGCTCGTAAAACCAGGGTTGGACTCTCGTTGTCTGCTATCGTATCCCTCAACTGATTTTCCAGGCGATCCACGGCAACCGGCTTATCGTTGAGAAAAATCTGCATCCGGCGATCGACGTAGATGATCAAATTGTCGATCTGCTCAACCTGTGCACTTTTGGCCTTGGGCAGCTCGAGCTTCATACCCGGCTGCTCCAGAAAAGTCGAGGAGACCATGAAGAAAATAAGAAGGATAAACATCACATCAATCAACGAAGTGACGTTGATCTGGACTTTTCTTTTGGGTCTATCGTGGATTCGCATGGATTAGTGATTTCTCTGATGCTAGACTAAGCCTCACCTAATTGCCTTATCTTCTGCATCAATACCATCAAGTACTTCTCGATATCCAAAATCAGGTTCTCGGCTTTGTTAATGAAGTAATTGTAGGAGATCAGGGTGGGAATTCCGATGGAGAGTCCCACGACCGTGGTGATGAGCGCCTCGGAGATGCCGCCGGAAAGGGCGCTCGCCTGTCCTACCCCCACCTGGGAAATGACGTTGAACACCTTGATCATACCAATGACCGTGCCGAGAAGCCCCATCAATGGCGCCGCCGCGGCCACTGTTTCGAGCGCGCCGAGCCCGCGTTCCAGAATTCGGGCTTCCTGCCTGCCCTGGTCTTCGAGCAACTCTTTCAGCTCCTCGTGCGGTAGATCGCGATTCTCGAGCCCGAATTTGATGATACTGGTAAACACACTGTTGCTTTGGTCACAGATCAATTGGGCAGCATCGATGTCTTTTGGCTCCCGAATAGAATCCATCATCTTCACCACGTGGGGGTCGAGAACCTTTTTTCGCCTGAGCTGCAGCGCCCGCTCAATAATGATCGCCAGCGCTACGATTGAACTGACAACCAACGGGATCATCATGATGCCGCCTTTGGTTAAGAAAACATAGATTTCGTTAATCATCTGCAATGAATAATTCTCCTTGTTGAAACATTGGCCACTGAGTCACAGAGAACACGGAGCGCTTTTCTCTGTGCCCTCAGTGTCTCTGTGGCAAGCATTATGAACACTCCCGTCCAGCTAACGGCCAACCGTATAAACAAACGTTCCCGTCACCTCCAAGAAATCTTCGGGAAAATCACGGGGCAAAGATCGAAACGGAGCGGAAATCTGCACGGCATTCCGGCTGGTTTCCAGAAGTGAGCTATGGCCATCCGTATTCAGTACCTTCATTTTCAGAAGGGTTCCGTCGCGTGAAATTAGGAATCGCAGCACAAAACGACCCTCGATAATTCCCATTCTGGTAAATGCAGGCGGCGGGAAGATATGCTTCTCGATCCGCTTCTTCAAATATATCATGTACGGCGCAAAATTCCAGTTGTAGGTGTTGAAGGCGAAACCGCCAAGGTCTTCTACGCTGAATTCTCTGTTGTTAAAACTGGGCCGGAAGCGGGTCGCAGGAGTGGAAGGCTGTTTGCCGAGGAGTAGATCGCGGCTAAACTCACGACGTGATACGGGCTCGTAGGCAAATTCTTCCCGGGTCGTTTCGGGGATCTCATCAATTTTTTCTTTTTGATCGGGTTGGCTTTCGGCCGCGATAGATTCTTCGCCCTCCGCAGTTGGGGGTGTTGGCATTTCGGGAAACTCGATATCACCGGGATTGAATGGAACGTCGGCCACATCCGGAGTTTGCTCAGGATTCTGCGCCCTCATGTCCTTATCGGAATATAGCTTGGCATCCTCAGGCGGGGTCTCCGTATTCGACTCAGCCGGAGTCTCGGCCAATTCGAAAACGATGTCCTGAGTCCTCTCTTCCGCCTCGGCCGTTGCCTCGAAAAACTCGAAATTGGTTGCCGCCCCGAAGAACAGCAATATGAGAATATGCAGCAAAAACGAAATTACGACATACCAGCGTAATTTCCTGCTCCAATTCTCCTGTTCCTGTTCTATCCTGTCAGTCACGAATTAGTCCGTCCGGTCTATCAACTCATTCAGCCAATCGCTTAGATTTGCAGTCGCATTAGATCTTCACCCAAAATAACCTCGCCATCAAAATAGCGTGAAACCTCATCGGCAGGATTCTCATCTCCGAATACCGGGTAAAGATGGGTCAGAACGACGCGCTTGCAGTTGCAGTCCCGTGCAATTTTCGCTACTTCCGGAGGCGTCAGGTGGCCATTGATTCTCATTGCCGTCGGAAACGAACATTCAATGAGCAAAAGATCCGTGTCTTTCGCCAACCGGACAATCGAATCGCAAAATCCGGTATCGCCGGAATAGGTCAGCGATTTGCCATTGGGCGCTGTCACGCGAAAGGCGAGGGCATTCTCGGAATGATTAACCGGCACCGACCGAATCTTTAAAGGTCCGACCTCGACTTTGTCCGAATCCAGCTCGCGAACCTCTAATGGAAAACCCGGCTGTTTCACCCAATGGCCATATATTTCAGACATGTTGTCGACAAAATCCCGCAGTCCTCTGGCGCCGGCCAGGATGAGCGGGTCGATGCGGGAAAAACCGGGTGTGTGTCTCGTGGCAAAGAGAAAGGGTATCAAATCCGTAGTATGGTCAGGATGAAAGTGAGAGATAAAAATGCCGTCGACATAGCGATAATCAACCTTTGCCTCCAGCAAGCGTTTCTGGATGCCATTGCCAATATCCAAAAGTAAAATCGTGGCCCCATAACGAACCGCATAACCTGAGGAATTTCGCTCCACGCTGGGAACGCACGTTCCGGTACCGAGAAGAAGGAGTTCCAGATTAGGTTCGGCCATTGTGCCCATCAATTCTAGTGGCTTGTGATTTTATTAATATCGCTTATTTCTTCGGATTAGTTTCCTGATGCACCCAGTCGATGTAGTCCCGGCTTCCGGCAAAAACCGGTACGGCCAATATCTCCGGAACGTCGTAGCTGTGCATCTCCTTTATTTTCGCCGCCAGATCATCCATTCTTTCGCTAGTCGTTTTGATCAACAGCAAAACTTCGCCGTCTTTTTCGATCTTCCCCTGCCAGCTAAATATGGATGAAACCTGCGGCAACACGTTTACGCACGCCGCCAATTTTGATTCCACCAGACTGGATCCGATTCGCTCACCCTCTTCTTGAGACGAAACGGTTACGAATACGATCAGCACATTTTCCATGATTTCACCGGATTAGATCACGAATAAACGATTTAACATGAAGCTAATTTGATCTCAAGCGCTCCTGTATGATCCGATTGAAGCGCGGCCTGTAGATTAAGTCAAATGTGTCTTTCTTGCCGGGAAATATTTTGAGCACGGTTTCCTGTGTGGCACGCACCAAATTCAGCATCTCTCCCTGGGAAATATTTCCTTGAGCGAGGAGAGATGAGGTAAGATCCACCAATAGTCTGACTCTTCTAATCTTGAGATTTTCTTCTTCGATCTCTGCCTTTGAGGGTATTTGGGATTCCATGTCTACTGCCCAACGAATCAGTTAATGATTAATTCATCATCCGAGTGCGATTGATATTTTGTTTACTGCCTCGCACAAAGTCCATTCAAATTTCATCTAGTTCTACGATCACGGATGCACGCTGTTCCCTGCACCTATGAGCTCATCGGACATCCCGCTTCGTTTTCAAATCTGAGACAGGCCTGAGCAGAGTGACACCGTATGGGCCTTCGTTAAAAATCAAGTCAATGACTGATAAGTCGTGGCAGAATCCGGAAAACTGCTGCGCATATTCGGTCGTATACGGTTCAATAAAGTCCACAAGATATTTTCGTTCTTTCAAATTTTCGGAGCGAAAATAAGACTCACTGTCGGCCTCCACGACGTAACGATCACAGTCAAATCTTTCCAGCAGCTCCATCACCCGCTCGTCCCGAGAACCACGTGTTGGGATTTCAGAAGAAAAAAGGAAATTCTCCTCCCATCGAAACAGGCAATTGATCAATTTGATTCCAGCCATATTACACTCGACCAGCCGCTCCCACCGGCGGGAATAGAACCGTTCAAAATGGGGGAAGTAATCGTCAAAATAGGGTGTATTGCTGTAATTTGA
>JAUXJX010000272.1 GCA_030624545.1 Bacteroidota bacterium
CTTTTTTCGGCCACCTATCAGCTCGCCATCGACTTGAATCCACACTTTTCACTTCCAGCTGCTTTGATCTGCAAAAAATCGAAGGCGAAGACACGTATTACATTTGAGAAGCCAAACGCCCGCTGGTTTTTTAATGTTTTGCTCCAGCCGGATGAATTAGGCGAGCCTTTCCACCTGTCCGTCATGAAACACTATTTGCAGTCCATCACTCGAGTAATAAATTCTGAAGAATCCTCGCTGTAATGGCCCAACTTTATCGATGGAATTACTGGCGCAATTTGACAAATTAAAAAACAAACATCCAGCGGTCGTGGCCAGGGTGCCCAAAAAACCGATCTGTCCGGTATTCTCTTTCTTTATTGAAACTGCCGGTCTCACTAAACGTAATTAACTGGTTGATTGAATCCTATTTGAGCATAAACCAATAACTAGAGAAGGAGGTTATGAACAAGATGGTTTACAAAACATGGTTCGTTTTGATTGAGGGAGTGGTTGCCATTCCTTCCCAGGGAATGGATATTCCAACATCAAGCGTTCAGAGCGCGAAGATAAAGCTGACCGAGTGATCTTCAGAATGATCTCGGATGGATATGAGACCTGGGAATAATCATCAAAGTGCATAATTCGTGCAGGCCCAAATTACCAAATCGTTGAGGAGAGCTATTATGAAGAACCTATTCAACAAATCAGTGATGATTCTCATCTCCTGTGCAATGCTGCTTTCGTGCAGCAGCGGTAAGATTAGTTTGAGAGACATGGGCATGAAAGGGGTTCAGATGGCTTACAAACCCAAGGCAGGCTCCACTTTTAAGTATCAAGTTTCGTCAAGCTCTGAAGCCGCTATGGAGGTCATGGGACAAGACCAAGGCGGTACGTCTACTTCTGAGGCGCTTATGAAGTTTCGGGTAACAAATATCGAGGACAATGCTGTCAACTACAATCTTTCCTACGAATCAGTGAATATTCAAACAACCATTCCGGGTTCTCCGGACCCGAATCCCTACGAAGACAAATTACTTCAGTCGAATATAGGGATAGAAACGGATCAATATGGAAATGTCACAAACCTTAGCGGCGTGGATGAACTGAAGAAAATGACTCTTGGCCAGAATATCGAATCGGAATTGCGAGGTTTATTTGTGGTCTTTTCGCCGAAAACAATAAAAATTGGCGATAGCTGGCCCAGGGATGATACCGAAACCATCATTGGTGGTCCACTAAAAATTGAGGTAAAATCCAACAGGACCTATACCTTTGCGGGAGTTGAGAAACATAAGGAAAGGGAATGTTATAAGTTCAATTCTGAAACCAAAAGCGTTTTGACCGGAGCTGGAGAGCAAGGCGGGATGGATCTAGAATACGAAGGAAACGGCAGCAGCTCGGGAGAGATTTATTTTGACTATCTCCGTGGCATGGTCGTAGCCGGTACTTCCAGTATGACAATTGAGAGTGTAATATCCGTGCCTTCGCAGGGAATGGATATTCCAAGAACGGATATCCAAACTACGAAGATCGAACTGGTTGAATAGTCTTTTGTCCCGATTGAAAAATCTCTATGGAAATCAGGTTGCGGCTATTTCTTTTTCGAGGAGGTCCAGAACTTTGGAATGGTTGTGTGTAACCAAATTGATCTGTACAAAAGAGTCCAAATCCAAGCCGCGCAGGTAGTGCCTGATCTTCGTTTCCCTTTCTACTGCGGTACTGGAATCCGTATAAGACATAAACAAAATTAGCCCATCAGGAGGGTTAAAGAATAAAGAATCTCCAGGTTGAATCACCTTTTTCAACATCAGAACGATACCGCAAATTCTCCTGAGATCGTGCTTATCCTCCTGTATGGGAATCTGACGAAAATTAAGATTGAGCACGGCACATGATTTTTGCGCCAGGATATGCTGGCGCTTTTCCAGCCTGAGAAACTCCTGAAACAGACGCCCGGGATTGGTTCGCAAGTCATTCTCTAGGAAGATCTTTTGAAGTATTGAACTTTCGCCGGGGGGCGCTTCCCGGGAGCGCTTTTCCCTTCCATTTGAGCCGGAATGGTTCTTCGCTATCCGCAAAGCCGCCCTTATTTTTGCGACAAGCATTTCTCGATCAAACGGCTTCGTGAACAGATCCAGCGCCCCGGCCTGAACAGCCTTCAGCCTGGTATCGGAATCTCGAATATCGGTTAGAAAAAAGAATGGCACCCCGGGCGATCTTTCCAGGACCTGTCGGCAGAATCTATCTCCATCCATATCCAAGAGCTTCCACTCGGACAGAACCAGATCGGGCTTAATAGCATCCCATTCGGCCAAAGCTTTCTGTGCTTCCGGATAGACATGCAACTCGAAGTCCGATTGTTGAAAAATCCCAACCAAAATTCGCAGCGAATCGCTATCCGGCACAACCAGACACACACGAACCTTCATCTAATTCTCCCAAATCCTCAGCCAACCAACGACAGTTCTCTTTCCGCCGCCGCCTGTTGTACAATCGACGGTAAGGTGAAGGTAACGGTGAAAGACTTTCCACCTTCGGAGTCTGCCCAAATTTTCCCTCTATGTTTTTCCACGATGTATTTTGCATTATAAAGACCCAGGCCGGAGTTTCTATGGTCCCCATCGTTCTCTGCTTCCAGCTGTGTAAATTTGCGGAACAACCTTTTTACCTGGGATTTCTCCAGGCCTTGTCCCGTGTTGATAACAGAAATTTCAAAGTGGCCTTCTTTTTTTGTAAACCTTACACAGATTTTGCCATTGTGGTTCGAGTATTTTACCGCATTAGAAATCAAGTTATTGAATACAACCCGGATCAGCCCCGGATCACACTCAACAGGGACGGACTCCGAATCAGACTCAACCCATATACTCAGGTCCTTCTTCCTAAATTGCTCGGTCATCTCCTCCAGGACAAGCAACACGATGTCTCTGTGTATATCGAGCGCCTTCTTGTCCAATATCATCTCCCCCTGTTCAATTCTCGCCAGGTCCAAGTAATTCTGTATCATATCGATTAGCGTACGGCAGGAGCGAATGATGATCGAGACCGCTTTTCGCTGTTCCTCCTTTAATTCACCCAACATGTCTTCATCCAATAATTCCGCAAATCCAAGAATGGAGATCAGTGGGCTGCGCAGTTCATGTGAGACAAATCCGAGCATATTTAAATACTGTTCACTAAGCTGTTCGAGTTGTCGGTTTTGTTTTTCCAGCTTTTTCCCTTCCCGCACCAAGGTCCGGTTAGATTTCTCCAGTTCTCTGAAGATTTCCGCGTTTTCCTTGAGAATCACTGCTTGAGATGCAAACATTACGAGAGAGCGAAGCTTTTCCCTAACCGGACACTTTTCATCCATATCCTCCACTTTTACGAGATCGACTCCGGGAACCTCGTCAAAGCGATCAACGTACTCATTAAGTATAAGGTCCAGCAATCCTTCTAGGTCGGTAGTCTTTTTGATCAGCTCGGTATTGATATTATAATTCCGAAACAACTCTTTGATTTGCACTTCAGGATTCCCGTATTTTGTGCGCCATTTATCCAATTTCATTTGAACTGCATTTTCCATTATGATCTCCTTATGCCGAACAATACTTCAAAAGTTGGGGTGCCCCTATGCAGATCCAAAAAAATCGTAGATACTATCGACCAATTGAATCGGACTAAACGGCTTGATAAAAACGGCTTCCGCCTGTGTTTCTGCCTTGGTCAATTCCGGCATCGAAACGGCAGTAACCAGCATCACTCCCGTTTTACGCGTTTTGGCATTTTGTTTGATTCGACGACAGACCTCAAACCCATTTAGTTCGCCGGGCATCAGAACGTCCAGCAATACCAGGTCCGGTTTTTCATGCTTTACTATTTTCATGGCTGTATCGCCATTCTCGGCTTCAAAAATCTGAAACTCATCCACCATCAGTGTTTCTCTTACCAGTGTACGAATCTCTTCTTCATCATCTACAATAAGAATCCTCTTAGCGCGGTGTGAATTCATCTTCTTTGATGCCTCCTTCAGGTTGCTCTTGACGGGACAGCGTATACTACTATGACGTCAGTTTCTTTTTGCCTCTGATTTTTGGACTCCAGTCATTGAATGACACAATGAGGTTAAAAGTGCTTCCCTCTTCAATTCTAATTTTGCCGCCATTCAAGTCGAGAATATCCTTCGCCAGAGCCAAACTGATGCCATGCAGGCCGATGTCTACCATACCATCTTCAGCAACCTTAATCAATCTTTC
>JAUXJX010000343.1 GCA_030624545.1 Bacteroidota bacterium
AATTCTTCTTGCTGCTCAGCGGGGCGTTGTGCCACTATCTGGCTTAGCTGATGGTAGCCGCATTGAAATCCGTTATGCTCGACGAGGGGTGCCTTTTTATCAAGGGCGGACTGGAATGCGAATGATAGGCTCGGAATAAGAAGCCCAATTGTGACAAGCCATAACTTCTTTTGCATAATCGATCTCACTTTTGGTTGTTTGGAGTCTTAATTGGTCGGATCACATCCGGCGGAACCGAGCAATTGACTGAAATTGCTTGAAAGCTAACGCGTGAATTTTCAAACAAGTTCCAACATATAAAAATTTCAAAAAATATCCATCGTTGTTTACGCTTGAGCCATTCTTACTTTGTATCGTCAAGTATGTGATTTTATCACCCTAACTAATTTAAACATTCGCAAAGATAACCTTGACTTTTGCAACGCCGACGGACAGTTTTGTACCTGATTAATTTAAAAACCGTCGAGAAGACAAAGGGCGCGTGTTTATTATTAAAATTTAAGTTTAAGATGTACAACATTTTCCTTGAGAGGTAATAATATTCGAGCGGCTATCCTGGGGTGGCGTGTAATCAATTGATATTATGGACTCTCGGTGCTCTTAAGGTAGATTTGAGACTGTGGAATCGCGAGTTGTTGACGAACCCTTGGCCTCCGATCATCGTCCGGTGTTGTTTGAGGTGAAAATCAAATGAGGGATAAGACCGGAGTTAGAGGAGGACATGTACATTAGCGAGAATCCTTACTTCCGGATATTCATGCTTTTTGATTTAGCAACTTCCTTCGTCTAAGCGCCTCCAATCGCATCATATCTTTGGCGTTGTCATTCCTGTCGACCGTTTCATTGTCGATGGAGTGGTCCGTGCCGCCGCTGTGCCTTACAACTTCATAAATCGGTTCCCACACCCGCCCAATGCGGTACTGCTCGCTGATCTTTAGCACCATTTCGTAGTCTTCACCATAATTTCGTGAGTAGGGAATATCATTTACGCTGAACCAGCCCATCTCCTGCAAGGCTTTGATATGGGCAGACCGGGGCGCGCCCGCTCCGTTGATGCGCAGCAGATTGTTCCGGCCATTTTCTTCCGTCCATTCATCGTGGGTGACAACGGGCATGTCTTCGCGGCGGAAAAAGCGGCCGTCGTCTTCCTTTTGCCAGACTTCGTATGAGCCGATCACCATGCCGACGTGGGAATCGGATTCAAATACCTCAATCAGTTTTTCAATGGCAGCCGGTTTTAGGCGGTCATCGGGATCTAACTGTACATAGTATTTGCCCCTTGCTTTTTGCAATCCGCTGTTCAGGCAAAGGCCGATATTATTGATGTCATGCACGATAAGCCGAACTGGAGGCAGATTCGGATCGTATTTTCCCCCGCCCGGCAGATAGGCCTTTACCGAATCGATAGTCGGATCATTCGCGCCGCCGTTCACAACCACGATTACCTCAACGTTCGTGGTCGTCTGCTGTTGGACGCTATCAATGGCGGTTCCGATAAAATCAGTCCGCGTGTTCACCGGGATGATGACCGTGGCGATGCTATCCCGGAATTTTCTTTCTTCCTCCGCGGAGTAGGTCACTTTAGTTTGATATTCTCCGGGAGGAAGATAAGCATTTACTCTTTTTAGATGATCCGTGAAAACCTGCTCCATTTCGAGCTGGATATCTTTACCGCTGAGGAGGTAATCGAATACATTGTGTTCCTTGCCCGTTTCCTCAACGGCGTAAGGTGAGCCTGCATAGCGGTTGCTGATCAGCACCAGATCCGCCTGGGAGGCTATTTTCAATCTCAGATCATAGAGATAGCCGTGCTTATACTTCGTTGAAATTCCTCCCGCATTCTTCAAGGCGGCGTTTCGAACCAGGAAAACCCGGCCGAAATCCATATTATCGCGCACACGGCCCTCATGGAAGGACAGCAGATGCACCTCTTTTCGCTCGCCGTCGGGGCTTGTCAATTCATAATCACTATAAAACAGCCCGGCTCCGGGATTGCGCATTGCCGACCAGCGAAACTGTTCCATTGCACTTTGTCGCAAGAAAACAGGAGCGGCTTCGGTCTGCAGAAAAAGAAAGTAAGGGGTGGTGATTTTATCAAGTACCAAGGAAAGATTTTCGAGAAAGCCTTCGCTCTGGCGAACGATCTGACAGGCGAGGTCTTTTTCCCCACCGAGTGTTTTTAATTCCTCAGCCACGGATGCGTCATCGTTGTGATCCAGGAGAACGATGTCATCCGCAGGCACACTTTGGTTGAGAATTGTCGCGAAGCTTTCTTTTAACTTGGCCGAGGAATATGGGATTGATTGAGAAATTGGAAAAAGAACTGTAATTCTAATGTTTGATATCATCACATTGCCATCATGAATACTCTGGCGAAGGCGCCTTCCTAGAGTCAGGAGGCTGTTGCAGAATGGGCAAAATCATACAAAATGTCATTCTGATCCCGGCTTGCCGGGAGAAGAATCTTGTTAGTACCACCCTTAACAATATGATTACATGAGAGCTAGAATGAATTTCAGACAAGATCCTTCATCCGCCTGCGGCGGATGAAGGATGACAATCCGAGGCTTTTTACACATACTGCAACACCCTCCGTAAGGCAGGCGTCTTCGCCGTAAATAAATACCAATAACGCTGCAAAATATACGAGCAGGTCGATCAACTCGCAACAAAATCACGTTTTTGTTAATCGGTCCCCGGATTATAATATGATGTGTTGTTTTTGGTACTTTTTTGGCCTAATTTGGTAACGACAGAGCATCAGAGAAATCCTTCTCGCTTCTCTATGACCTCTGTAGTATGATCTTTTCCTTTATTTTGATGAAATAAACAAACCTTGGAGGAACCATGGCTGTCGACTTAACAGAATTCAAACCCCAACATCTTTGGAAGCATTTTGACGCCTTACGCCAAATTCCACGCCCATCCAAAAATGAAAAAGCGGCCAGTGATTATGTGGTTTCCATAGCAGAAAAACACGGCTGTGAATATGATCGCGATGAAGAGCAAACCGTTGTCATACGGATTCCGGCTTCGCCCGGCCACGAGGGAGCAGACACCGTCGTTCTGCAAAGCCACCTCGATATGGTCTGTGAGAAGAATGAGGATGTGGATTTCGATTTTGAGAACGATGCCATCCAACTGCGGCGTGAGGGCGATTGGCTTTATGCCCAGGGCACAACGCTGGGGTCGGACAACGGCATCGGCGTGGCGGCGTCCCTCGCAATGATGGATGATCCGGACGTTGTCCATGGTCCCCTCGAACTGTTATTCACCGTGGATGAGGAGACCGGACTCACCGGCGCAGGCAAGATTCGATCCGATTTTCTCAGAGGTAGAACGCTGATTAACCTGGATTCCGAGGACGAGGGCTATTTTTCTATCGGCTGTGCCGGCGGCGCAGATACCAACGTGCAACTGAAAGTAAACCTGGAAGCCCCGTCACAGGGGCGAATCGTAAAAGTTCACGTGAAAGGCCTAAAGGGTGGCCATTCCGGAATTGACATCCATAAGAACCATGCGAATGCCATAAAAGTGCTTGCCAGAATGCTCTGGGAAGCGGCCGCAAAGCATGACTTTCGTATAGCGAACATCAAAGGTGGAAACGCCCATAACGCGATTCCCCGAGAAGCATTTGCCGATGTGGTGGTTACGGAATCTGAATACGGCGGATTGAAGGAAAGCCTGGAAAAAACCTTGGCAGACAT
>JAUXJX010000141.1 GCA_030624545.1 Bacteroidota bacterium
CCGCACCGCGGATGTTCTCATTGTACTTTACGCTGATCTCGCCGTCCCTAAATCTCTCGATGGAAACGAGACCAAGATCCATTCCGAGTTCTCGAGCTATATCAGCGGCCAACTGCTGATTAGACGAGCCCGAGAAGATTTTGAGCTGTGATTTCACGCGATATTGCCTGCCTTGCCTTCAAACCTATCCTAGATCCAAAATTCAACCTTGTAAGCTGTCTGCGGATAAGGTTTCGCCCAGGTAGACGGGCATTTGGTTTCCAAGATTCGCTTTGGCAAGAACCGCTTGTTCTATTTTTGAAAACAATCCGAATACCGAAGAGCCGGTCCCGGAAAGACCTGCAAAAAAGGCGCCCTCTTGATAACATCTCTGCTTTAACCTCCCCAGATCCGGATGACGGGCAAATATCAACCGTTCGAAGTCATTGGTAAAAACCTTCGGAAAATCAAAAGATCGCGCTTCGCTTACTTTCAAGCTATCGAATATATAATAAACTGCCTGGTTTGTCAAGCCAATTTTGAGTTCTTCATACGCCCAACGAGTTGATATTTTATAAGTTGGACAACCAATTAACACGTGAAAATGCCATCCGGGAGAGAAGAACCTCAGAATCTCTCCTCTTCCCCTGCCGACTGCCGTCCCACCCCTGATAAAGAACGGAGCATCCGATCCTAATTGTGCTGCAAGCTCAAATAACCTTTCTTCGCTCATGAAATTGTCGTACAGACGATTCAAGGCTAGAAGTGTTGCGGCGGCATCACTGCTTCCGCCACCCAAACCCGAACCGTGGGGGATTTTCTTGGTCAATGCTATTTGGCAGCCTTGAAACTCGCCACACTCGCCGGCAAAGAGCTGCGCTGCCCGATAGCATAGATTGCTCTCATCGTCGGGAATGTCGGTATTGCCGACTGACAAATCGATTGAATTGTCCTCCGTCAAAACGAGTTCCAGCCTGTCCCGGAGATCCACGGTTTGAAAGACGGTCTCTATTTCATGGAAGCCGTCTTGCCGTTTACCCAAAACACGGAGCGCAAGATTCACCTTTGCCGGTGGAAAACAAACCGTTCTTCTTAACATAGGATTACGGCCTCTTTCACAGATCCTCAATGAACATAAAATATAAGAGCTAGAGCATATTTTCAATCACTTATTGCCATTCAAAGTTGGGGGCAGATTGAAGGCTGATTATGTTCTCCTTTGAGAAGATAAATTTTGAAGACTTCCAACTTTTGTTAATCGAAAGAGAGGACGTATTTCGGGTTGCTTTTACCTGCAATATTATTTAGATTTTGTCAAATAACCACAAACAAGACTTTGCTTAATTTAACCGACTATTACTAAAAAGCTTAAGAATCCCAGCGGAGATCTCAAGATCAGCTGATTCGAATGGCAATTCCATGAGATAGTTAGACCAAAGCATATGACATCCTCTGCAGCGATTTCCAATCGAAACATCTTTTTCATTTCCGACGCTCATGCCGGTTCATTGGACCATGAGGCAGAGGTCAGGAAGCACGAAAATCTCATCGGGTTTTTTAATTATCTGGCCACCATTTCACCTCCGCCCCTTCTATACATTGTTGGAGATCTGTTCGACTATTGGTTTGAATACCGCCAGGCAGTTCCTATGATGTATCAAACGATACTGGGCCATCTCGCACTCTTGGTGGAGCGCGGAGTAGAAATCCGATATGTTACGGGCAACCATGATTACTGGATGGGAAAGTTCTTTCCTCAATACCTGGGAATTCCGGTTTTCCATGGTGAACATACGCTTCGAGCCGGGTCAAAGAAAATTCAGATATTTCATGGAGATGGCATTCTAAATGATGACATAGGCTATCGGATACTAAAGAGAATTCTTCGAAATAAGTTCATCATAGCGATTTACAGATGGATTCACCCGGATCTGGGAATCCCGTTGGCACGCGTGGCATCCGTGGCGAGTAGGAAGCATAACAAAAGAGGTCCCGAGCAAGCCATGAATGAAGACGAACAGTATTTGGCCTATGCCCTGGAACAGTTCGACGACGGCTTTGACTATGTGATTCTCGCCCATACTCACCGACCCAAAGCAATTTCTCGTGGTCAACATCTGTATGTGAATTTGGGTGATTGGATCGAAAACTTCACATTCGCCATCTTTGACGGGCTCGAACTAAAGCTTCATAAGTGGAATAAGGATCTAACCCAGATACCGTTCCAATTAATTGAGGAGACAGAGGTCACAAAAGATAAGGAAATACCTGAAACTCTCTAACCTCTTAATTGTTTAAGAAATCAGGTCCACCGAAAAAATCACAAACTTGCGGCATCCAATGAAAAGAAAATTACGAAACAGACACGATGAATCCGGGACCGAGGGAATTAGAAACCGGAGGAAACTGACGTGGAGGATCATTGTTCCTTGTGTCTTAATTCTCCTATTCGCCTTGTTTGCCTACTGGATTACTCGCGACCTGCCCTCTCTCACTCAGCTAGAACACTTTGAGCCAACCCTGGTAACAAAGGTCTACTCTGCGGACGGTAAGGTTATAAAGCAATTCTTCACCCAGAGAAGGGACTTTGTTCCGCTGAAGGAAATTCCTCTTCAGATGCGACGGGCGGTGATTATCACCGAGGATAAGCGGTTCTACTCACACTGGGGATTTGATTCAAAACGCACCCTGAAGGCCGCATACATAGACATAATCCATCTTGCACGCCTGGAAGGTGCGAGTACGATCAGCCAGCAGCTGGCGCGAGATCTCTATTTCACCAAGGAGAAGATCTTTATACGGAAGATTCGCGAGCTCATAACGGCGATCCAAATCGAGCGCACCTATTCCAAGGACGAAATCCTCGAAATGTATCTGAACCAGATCTATTTCGGGCACGGGTCTCACGGAATCAAAGCCGCCACTTCCTATTTTTTCAACAAAAATGTTAAAGACCTCAATTTGGAGGAATGTGCCCTGCTTGGAGCTATTCTCAACGTTCCGGCAATTTATTCTCCCATCAATCATCCTGACCGCGCCAAAAAACGAAGAGACCTGGTTCTAAAGTTGATGTATACAAGCGGCGACTTGACGGAAGAAGAATACCTGGAAGCCAGAGAGAAGCCGATTAAGCTCGGTGAGGGCGGGAGGCCGGGAGGCAACGACGTTGGCCCATACTTCACAGAACACGTTCGAAGAACGCTGGAGAAGCAATTCGGCACGGATCTCTATACAGGTGGATACAGTATTCTTACCACTCTCGACACACGCGTACAAGCTGTAGCAGACTCGGCGATCAAAGAACAACTCTCGAGACTACAGGCATTGGTAAAAAAGCGGTTTAGAAACCGCAAGAAACTACAGGAATTGTTAGATAAATATGTACCCGATCCCGATATGCAAGCCGCCATAAAAGCGGATACCAGCAAGATTGATTCTGTGAGTAACACACATGCGGCAGTCCAGGTGGCTTTTATTGCGCTGAACCCTGAAAACGGGCATGTACTGGCCATGACGGGCGGTCGGGATTTTGGCGAATCCAAGTTCAATCGTGCTGTCCAGGCCAAAAGGCAGCCAGGTTCGGCTTTCAAACCTTTCATTTATACCGCTGTCATAGACAACGGCTATTCCCCCACGTTCGAAGTGTTGAACCAGCCGGTGGTTTTATTTATGCCGGACGGAACCAGGTGGAAACCCAGAAATTTTAACCGCGATCTGGGAGGACCAACGACGCTTCGAGAGGCCTTGCGGCGCTCGTTGAATCTACCGTCTGCCCGCCTGCTTCAGGAGGTCGTGAAGCCAAGCGTTGTGGTCAACTATGCCAAGCGAATGGGTATCACTACTAATCTACGAGCTGTTGATGCACTGGCTTTGGGCACCTCTGAGGTCATCCCCATTGAACTGGTATCTGCCTATGGTATTCTCGCCAACGCTGGGATCTGGGTGAGACCCATCACGATAACAAAAATTGTCGATAGAAGGGGTGAAGTAATTTTTGAAGCGATCCCCGAGCGAAGGGAGGTTCTGTCGCAGCAGACGGCTTATATTATGACAAATCTCCTGGAAAATGTGATCAACCGGGGCACAGGGGCGGCAGCCAGAAGCGTCTACAATTTCCAGAGACCTGCGGCAGGAAAAACCGGAACCACGGACGACTACACAGACGCTTGGTTTGCAGGCTTTACGCCGCAGCTTACGGCAGGACTTTGGGTCGGCATGGATAACCCGGGCATTTCGCTTGGCAACAACCAAACAGGATCTGCGGCCGCCCTTCCAATCTGGGCTAATTTTATGCGAACTGTATATGACACACTGGATCTGCCGGTTGAAAGCTTCGAAATGCCTGAAGGCATAAGCCAACTGACAATCTGTAAAGAAAGCAAACTGAACTCAACTGAATATTGCCCTGACGTTTACGACGAAGTATTTAAGTCGGAAGCAGCACCGGAGCAGGAGTGCCCCATTCATACCGGAAGAATTGAAACGGATATTAAGCGAAAAAGCAAATCAAAGAGGATCATCTTCTAGCCCGAATTATTCAACACTGATCGACACGCGCCTGCTTGCTCAGGCAAACCTGCCGGCGGGCTGTTCCAAGATTAAGATTGCTCTTTGCCGGCAGGCAGACCAAAAACACTAAACCTCTCAAATCCCAAACGACATCAATCTCCCATTTCGATCGATTTCACCGCGAACGGGCTTCACCGGCTTTCCGGGAGTTTCGCTGATTGTTATCGCGTTTCTGATCTGGTTTTCAATTTCTGGCTTTATGTCTTTCCTAGTGTAGAATGTCGCCAGAGGTTCTCCAATCTCTACTCCCTCACCGACTTGTTTTTTCAATAATATTCCGGCAAAATGGTCAACATCATCTTCCATTCTTAAACGACCCGCTCCGGCCAGGCATGAAGCCATACCGATCTCATATGCATCTATGGCAGATAAATTTCCGGCCTTCTGAGATAAAACCTGATGTTCCCGAGGCAACGGAAACCTTTTGTCTTTTTCAATGACAGATGTGTCTCCGCCCAACTCGTGCACGTACGCGAAGAACTTTTCCAAGGCACGACCGGAAGATATGGACTGTTGTAGTTTCGAGACAATTTCCCCGGGTGCATCCACATCTCCCGCTATTCGCAGCGCCACAATTCCCAAAGAGTAAACTAATTCCATCGTATCTGATGGCCCTTCCCCTCTAAGGCATTGAATCGCTTCCTGTACTTCCAGCCAATTTCCCACGGCACAACCCGTAGGCTGATCCATATCGGTAAGGAGGGCGCGCGTCTCCACGCCAAAATCCAAACCTACTTGAATCAGAAGCTTCGCCAGGTGAATTGCATCTTTCTGACTGCGGAAGAAAGCACCTTTGCCGGTCTTAACGTCAAGCAGTAGTCCGTCCAGGTCTTCCGCCAGTTTTTTGCTCATTATGCTGCCTACCACGAGTGGGATGGATTCGATCGTTGCCGTGACGTCGCGAAGGGAATACATGCGGCGGTCGGCTGGCACCAATTCATCGGTTTGCCCTGAGATGACAAAACCCACTTTCTTGAGTACGCGCTTGAATTTCGCTAGTGAAACCACGGGATTCAGCCCCGGAATCGATTCCAGCTTATCCAGTGTTCCACCCGAATGTCCAAGACCGCGGCCGGAAATCATAGGTATGCTGATGCCCATGCTGGCAAGCAGCGGCGCCAAAACCAGGGAAATCTTATCACCCACGCCGCCCGTACTATGCTTACCTAATTTGAACCCATCAATGTCAGAAAGGTCAAGGACCTTTCCGGAATCCCGCATGGAGTGAACGAGGGTAACCATTTCCTCAACTGTCATCCCCTGAAGGAAAACTGCCATCAAAAAAGCGCTCATCTGGTAATCCGGAATCCGGCCGGATGCGTATTCTTTGATGAAACGTGTGAGGCTGTCTTTGGGAATGGGCCGATTCTCTCTTTTCAGCTTTATAATCTCAACCGGGTTGAACATGAGGTATCCAATTCTCCAATATGGTGTGTTACTGCAACATTCTGTAAACGGCCAAAAGTGAACTAATCCAGGTTTCTAAG
>JAUXJX010000179.1 GCA_030624545.1 Bacteroidota bacterium
TCCGTTGAGGCCGAGGACGATTTTGGCTTCAGCAGATTGCGGCTTGCCTATCGCGTTGAAACGGCGGTACCCATAGAATTGGGAGAAGACTCGACCTTCCAGTTCATCGACCTTTCCGCAAACAGCAACGGGGATACGAAAATAAGCGCCGATTACCTCTGGGATCTGGCCGATATCCGACTTCTGCCGGAGGACATTATCTATTACTTTGCCGAAGTTTGGGACAATGACAGGATTAGCGGACCCAAACGGAGTATTTCCAAGGTATACACGGCAAGATTCCCGTCCATCTACGAGATTTATGAGGAAGTTGCAAACGCCCAGGAAGGAGATCTGGCAAACCTAGAGGAGGTTCTGTCGGATAGCAAGGAACTAAAAGAGAAACTCGATGAAATTGCCCGGGAATTGAATCAGCAGAAAGAGATGGATTGGCTAAAAAAACAGGATCTTGAAGAACTTGCCGAAAGTCAGGGAGCAATGCAGCAGGAGATCGAGGAAGTCAGGCAAAATCTCCAAGAAATGATTGAAAGAATGGAAGGCAACCAGATGCTTAGCTTCGAAACGCTGCAAAAATACCAGGAATTACAGCAGCTTTTCGAGGAGATTATGACCCCGGAATTACAAAGGGCTTTGGATAAACTTCGGGAGTCCTTTGAGCAACTGGATGAGAATAAGCTTAAACAGGCCGTAAGCCAAATGCAGACTTCTCAGGATAAGCTGCTGCAGAACCTGGAAAGAACAATAAACTTGCTAAAGCAGATTCAACTAGAGCAAGATTTGGATCAGGCGGCCAAGTTAACCGAGAATCTGGCGGAGCGACAAGAAGATCTCAATCAACAACTCAAGGAAGCCCTTGACAAGAACCAGGGAAATCTGCTTCACCAGCAGCAGAAATTGGGAGATGATGCCGAGATTCTTGATGAACTGCTTGAGAGCCTGGATCAGGCCCTGGAAGAACAGGCTCAATTCCAGTCAGAGACAATGGATTCTTTGCTGCAAGAGATGCAAAAGGTGATGCAAGATATGGACGCTTCGCAACAGCAGATTCAAAGGGGACAAATGCAGCAAGCGTCGAAGACCGGTGAGATGACTGAACAGAATTTGCGAGATATGTTAAGTCAGCTGCAAAGCATGAAAGATGCTTTTATGCAGTCCAAGAAACAAGACTATATGAAGGAATTTGCACGCACCTCCGAAGACCTGCTCCGCCTCTCGAAAAATCAGGAGGGGCTGATGGATCAGACCAGGGGCCTCTCCTCATCGAGCCCTCAACTCGGCCAGATCGCAGAGTCGCAGCAACAATTGCTTCAACAGTTGGGAAGAGCCACCGGTGATCTATATGAGCTTTCGCAGAAGACCTTCTTTGTCACCCCGGAAATTGGCCGCGCAATGGGCAAATCAATTGCCGGGATGCAGCGCGCCTTAGAGAACCTGGAAAACCGGAATACAGGTGTCGCAACAAGCCAGCAAGCCCAAGCAATGGGCGGATTGAACGAAACCATCCTTCAGATACAAAACGCCATGCGAGCGCTGCAAGGCGCTTCATCTGCAAGTGGTATGGACGAGTTTATGAAACGTTTACAGCAGATGTCCGGAAGTCAGCAAGGGATTAACCAGGAGACGTTGATGTTGGGCAAACAGGGGCAGATGAGCCTGGAACAGCAAGCCGCCATGGCCCGGCTTGCTGCCGAACAATCTGCACTGCGAAAGTCTTTGCAGCAGTTGCAGCAAGAATTTGGGAATCGTTCCGACATTTTAGGCAGGCTTGATCAGGTTGCTGACGAGATGGAAGATGTAGTCAAAGATCTTCAGCGAAGGCAAGTGCAACCCAGAACATTAGATCGACAAAAACGTATTTTGTCCAGACTTCTGGATGCTCAACGCTCCATTAGAGAAAGAGAATATAGCCGTAAACGCGAATCAAGATCGGGAAAGACCTATTTCGTGCGAAGTCCGGAAGATATCGATGAATCCATCAAACAGAAAAAAGATCGTTTCCTGGAGGATCTTATTCGTGCGCGAAAAGCGGGCTATAATGAGGATTACCTGGAATTGATCCGCGAATATTTTCAGGCTCTGACTGACAAGCGAGAGAGACAATAGATTGACCGGATTCAGCAGAAAAATTTCATATTGGATTGCTTTTCTATTTCTGGCCGGAGCAATTGCTCCCGATGCCGGGGCACAGAAAAAACCCGACCGCGATCGCGCCCAATACAACATAGCCAGACAGTACGAAACCATTGGGGATCTTGAAAAGGCGCTTGCTATTTATCTGGAAATACTGGATAAGAATCCTACGAACTTCACATATTTTGACGCTGCAAGCAGATGTTACATCAATCTTAAGCGCTATGATGAGCTTGTACAGTTCATAGAGAGAAGATTGCAGGCGGAACCAGGGAATGTTCAATTTCAAATTCGTTTGGGCGAAGCTTATTTGCAAAAAGATGAAGAAGAAAAGGCCCGACAAATTTGGCACCGTGTTCTTACTGACAATCCGAAAAATGCATCAAACTATCGCATGGTTGCCAATGCCATGCTCAAGCACCGACTCTATGACGATGGAATTGCGGTGTATCTCAAAGGCCGGGAAATTGTGGGAAGGCAAGAACTATTCGCCTTGGAACTCGCACAGCTTCACTCCTATCGATTCAATTACGATCGGGCTACAGACGAATATCTTCGGTATATTCGTGCCAATTCGAGACAACTAAATTATGTTGAGGCGAGAATTGCATCATTTAAGGGTAGCCATGAAACCTATGAACAAGTAACCTCCGTTCTCAAGAATTGGATCGCACAGGAATCAGGAAATCCCATTTACAGAAAATTGCTGATTTCTGTTTTGTTAAGCTATGAGAACTTTTCTGCAGCTTTTGCCGAGGTCAAGCATCTGGAGGAAGTCAAAAGAGAAATTAAGAGCAAAGAAATACCGGGGCAAGAATTATTCAGATTTAGTCAAATTGCACTGAAAGAAAGTCGCTACGAATTCGCAGAAAATGCCCTGCGGACAATCGTGAGTAATCACCCGGATTATCCGGATCGAGCCAGAGTGGAATATGAACTAGCTCGCACGCTGTATCAGCAGAGGAGGTTCGACCAGGCGCTTGCGGCGTTCGATAAAGTTGCGGCTGCTCATCCGGGCTCTATCTGGGCGGTTGAATCAATTTTGGCCAGGGGCGATATTTTTCTGAACGAGAAGTTTAGTCCGGATAGTGCCGCTCAAAATTATCATACTATCGTGGATCATTTTCCAGCGAACAAGAATCGCATCCATGCTTACATCCGGCTCGGAGATGTTGAAGTTGCGCGTGGGAACCTATCTGAGGCAGAGGCCTATTATTTGCATGCCGTTCAATCGCCCACAAAACAGGGAAGCGCTGCAGGAAAAAACCGAGTTGAGGGACATTTAAGACTTGCGGAACTCGCATTCTATCAGGGAGATTTTGAAAAGACGCGTAAATATCTGAAGGCATTGTTAGAAGTGCCATCCGGAAATCTGAGCAACGAATATGTGAACGATGCCTTGGAATTGTCACTGTTACTCGACCAAAATGAACAAGATGCTTTTCAGGTCTTAACCGATTACGCGCAGGCGACGTTATTGATAAAGCAGCATAATTTGGAAGAAGCTGCGCTTCAACTGAAGAATTTGAGTGACTCTTTTCCATCGGCCGATCTGGCGCCTAAAGCAATTTTTCAATATTCGAGATTGAAGAGAGAAACAGGCGATTATGTTTCGGCCGTCTTGGGCTTCAATGTACTAATCGGTCAATATCCGCAAAACTCACTTTGTGACCTGGCACTCTGGGAGATTGGAACAATTTACGAAGAGGACCTCCGGGAGCCCTCAAAAGCGATCGAGAGTTATGAATCAATTCTCGTAGACTATTCCGAAAGTGTGCTGGTAGAGAATGCCCGGAAGAAAATCAGAAGCCTGGAAGCAAAGCCGTGAGGAAAGCTCTCATAATTCTCTTTTTTGCACTGCTGCAAATTCCTTCATTTGCCATTGCCCAAAAAATATTGATTCAAATGGACCTTCGCCAGACGGACCATCTCAAAGCCTATGGGGTCGCATTCTGGACTTTGGAGAGAGGCATTAACGTCGAGTGGCTGTTGAACTATCGAGGGGGATCATTCATGATCGATTACTATCCGGAAATAGAAAGGGAATTGAGACTGCGAGGCGTATCCAGCGAGATGGTGAGAGGGGGTGACATTGCATTGATCTATAACACCATAGAAGAAGGAAACATGGAAGTTGTCATGCTCGAAAAGGCGCCCCGCATCGCAGTTTATACTCCACAAAACAAGCAGCCCTGGGATGATGCCGTCACTCTGGCCCTAGCCTACGCCGAAGTTCCTTACGACAAAATCTGGGACAAAGAAGTGCTCCAAGGTGACCTGGAAAAATATGACTGGCTTCATTTGCACCATGAGGATTTCACCGGGCAGTATGGCAAGTTCTACGCTAGCTTCCGCAGCACACCCTGGTATATTGAAGAGGTGCGGATGAATGAGGCAATGGCAGTCCAGCTTGGCTTCAAAAAAGTCAGCGAGTTAAAAAGGGCAGTCGCCCAAATTGTAAAAGATTTTGTTATTCGAGGCGGATTCCTTTTTGCCATGTGTTCTGCAACCGACTCTTTCGATATCGCTCTTGCCGCTAGCCAGACCGATGTTGTTCCAGATGTATTTGACGGAGACCCCCCTGAACCGAACTGTCAGGCAAAATTGGATTTTTCACAGAGCCTGGCTTTTAAAGATTTTCAGCTAGAGATGAATCCTTTTGTGTACGAATACTCCGATATCGACATTCCTCCAAACTACGCGGCGCCTCTCAGGGGAGCGGATGCGGACGCCTTCACGCTTTTCGAGTTCTCGGCAAAATACGATCCTGTGCCGGTTATGCTTACACAAAATCATGTAAATGTTGTAAAGGGCTTCATGGGACAAACCACAGGATTTCGTCGTTCTCGCATAAAGAAATCTCTCGTGCTTCTTGGCGAGATACCGGAAACGGAAAATGTAAAATATATTCACGGCAATCAGGGTCGCGGAACCTTCACCTTTCTGGCAGGCCACGACCCGGAAGACTATCAACACGCCGTTGGAGACCCACCCACACAACTTTCCCTACATAGAAATTCACCAGGCTATCGACTCATTCTTAATAATATACTTTTCCCA
>JAUXJX010000089.1 GCA_030624545.1 Bacteroidota bacterium
ACGAACCTGGAGACAGCACGCGAATTGTTTTCGCTCCGCTCGCACCTGAACAGCAACATGGAGAAGTAGGACAATTCGTAGCCAGGCTGTTGGTGCAAAACCATTACCGGAAAAGACAGCTGGATGATTCCCTCTCCTCCAAAACATTTGATCGCTATTTGGAAAAGCTGGATTACCGCCGTCTCTATTTTCTGGAGTCCGACATCCGGTTTTTCGAGCAATACCGTTACCAATTTGACGACCTCCTTCGTGCCGCGGACGTGCAGCCCGCATACGATATATTCAACATATATCAAAACCGGTTGGCCGAGCGACTCGAATACGTCTTCGAGAGACTGAATCATGAGTTTGATTTCACCATTGACGAATACCTCGAGTATGACCGCGACGACGCACCCTGGCCAAAAGGCAAAGCAGAACTCGATGAACTGTGGCGCAAGTATTTGAAAGAAGCTGTCCTGAGTCTCAAACTGGCGGGAAAAGATTGGGAGAGCACCTCCGAGACCGTGAGGAAAAGGTACGAGAGAATTAAGAAGAATGTCAGCCAGTATCAGAGCGAGGATATTTTTCAAATTTTGATGAACGCTTTGTCCGAATCATTCGATCCTCACACAAATTATTTCTCACCCAAGAATTTCGATAATTTCATGATTCAAATGAGCCAGTCTTTTGAGGGTATAGGCGCCAGGTTGTCCACGGAAGATGATTACACCATAGTCGTCGAAATCGTGCCCGGCGGGCCAGCGGATAAAGGCAATCTTCTTCATGTAAAAGACAAGATCACCGGCGTCGCACAGGATTCCGACGGTGAAATGGTCGATGTGATCGGCTGGCGAATTGACGACGTGGTGCAATTGATTCGCGGAAAAAAGGGAACGACCGTTCGTCTGCAAATCTTGAAAGCGGATGCAGAACCGGGCGCCCCTTCGGTTACAATCGCCATCGTGCGGGATAAGGTTAAAATCGAGGACCAGGCAGCCAAAAGCGATACAATCGAAATTCAGCATGAAGGCAGTGATTTCAAATTCGGCGTTATCCGGATCCCCGCATTCTACTCGGATTTCAGCGCGCGGCAAAAGGGCGACCCGGACTACAAAAGCACCACCCGGGATGTCACAAAACTAATACAAGAGTTGAAACGGGAAAATGTTGACGGCATCATCATCGATCTTCGGCGCAATGGCGGTGGTCTGTTGGATGAGGCCGTCGGTCTGACCGGCCTATTTATCGATAAAGGGCCGGTGGTTCAGGTACGCGACACAAGGGGAAGGGTCAGCGTCGAGAAGGACAAACATCCCGGCACAGCCTATGACGGCCCCCTGGCAGTTCTTATTGACCACTTTAGCGCGTCGGCTTCGGAGATTTTTACGGCGGCCATCCAGGACTACGACCGCGGAATCGTTATTGGCAGCCAGTCCTTTGGCAAGGGAACCGTGCAGAGACCCATTGATTTGAACCGGTTCATAAAAAATGTTCCCGGCAAATTGGGTCAAGTCAAACTGACCATTGCCAAATTTTATCGAATCGATGGAGGCAGCACGCAACACGTCGGTGTCATTCCCGACATTACGTTTCCATCGCAGGCCGATTTCATGGAAGTCGGGGAAAGTTCCAGGGAAAATGCACTTCTGTGGGACCGCATAGATCCAATCCGCTATGATCCTGCGACCGATGTGTCAGGATTAGTCCCGAATTTGGAGCAGCGGCATAACCTGCGCCTGGCCAATGACGCCGACTACGCAGGCCTCTTGGAGAGACTGGAAGAATTTGAAGAACGCCGGAAGAGAAATAAGACTTCACTAAACGAAGCAGTACGGAAAAAGGAAAGAGAAGAAGCAGAAAAAAAGAAAGACCAGAATAAGACCGAAGGTGAGTCTACTGACAGTGGGCGCGACTCGATGCAGGAAAAATTGAAGAAAGATCTCTTGCTAAAAGAAAGCGCACGTGTCCTTGGCGATTATATTCTGCTGGCCAAGAAATAGAAATTTTTCCCTATAGTCCCCTCTCGAAAGTCTGTTGCAAAACGCTGTTGAGATTTCCCATGCCTGTCATTTCCGCATGTATCAGGCTTGTCCCTGCGAAGGCAGGGGCGGGTATCTATTGAAAGAGGTTCAAACTAGATCCTTCATCCGCCTGCGGCGGATTCAGGATGACATTTTGAATCTCTTTGCCTATTCTGCAACAACCCCCTTCCTCCCCGATAACCTCACCCCTTCCTCTTCATCGACGAAATGTAACAGCACACCACCAATCACAAAGAAGACAATGACTATGGACACTCCCACCCGCTGGCTACCAAAAGCGCCGGTAAGGATTCCCAGGAGCAGGGGTCCCAGAAACGCAGTTGCCTTGCCGGAAAAAGCGAAAAACCCGAAAACTTCCGCCTCCATGTTGCGAGGCACAAACCTTCCCATGAGCGAGCGGCTCGCGGCCTGGTTTGGGCCTGAGAGAAGCCCGATGATCACTCCGGCGACCCAAAACCATTCTCTCGACGGCGCAAACACCGCAATGATAGCCGCTAGCGTCAATCCGACCAAGCTGATCATGATTGTTTTCTTGCCCCCCAATATATCGTCCAGAAAACCAAACGAGAATGCACCGATACCGGCCCCAACATTTAGCACAATACCGAATACTATGATTTCCTCAATGGTGAAGTTAAATGTCCCGGCCGCATAAATGCCGCCAAAGGCAAAAATGGTGACGAGACCGTCGTTGTAAATTAACCGGGCCACCAGCAATCTCACAATCTGCCGGTACTGTCTGATTTCCGTGAATGTCTGAGCCAATTGTTTATAACTCGCTTTGAAGATATTCTCTTCGCTGGCAGCAAGCTTTGCCTTTTTCTCTTTTACCCAAAGAAATGTGGGAATACTGAAAATGACAAACCAGGCCGCCACGAGCAAGTTGGTGGCACGAACATTCTGGTAGGCCTCTTTGCTAAAGCCGAACCAGGGCGTTTCGGGATAGACGAATCCAACCAGGGCGATGACCATGGCAGCCAGACCGCCGACATAGCCAATCGACCAGCCATAGCCGGATACTCGCCCTATCTTCTCCGGGGGGGCTATGTCTGGCAAAAAGGCGTTGTAGAAAACTGCTCCCATCTCAAACGCAATATTGGCAATCACAAACCAGAAGAGTGCCTTCATCGTCTGGCCCGGTTCAGCGCCATACAACAGAATGCTGCCAATGACACAGACGCAGGTCGTGATGAACAAAAAGAGTTTGCGATAGGTCCCGCGGTCAGCTATTGTCCCCATAATGGGAGACAATAGCGCCACAGTAATTGCAGCTACGGTCACTGCTCGAGACCAAAGAACGGTACCGACCATACTGTTTTCGACATGGTAATCGGTAAAGTAGGCCGCGTAAATAAAGGTCACCACCAAGGTAGTAAACGGTGAATTGGCGAAGTCGTACATACACCAGGAAAAGACAGTGCGACGATCCAGGGCAGGATCTGATTTCATAATTTATCCAATGTTTGAAAGAAAATTTCTCCAAGTTACAATATGCCTCATTCAATGTCAAGGTTTGATCAATGCTGTACAAATTTTTTCATCTTTTTTGCAACCAGGAAATGACCTCATGCAATTTCCTGTTTTTTTTGTACTTAAGAATATGGAATCAAAGTGGCTCAGCCAAAAAAATTCATAGATCCCGCTCATTCTTTGAAACCTATATTTAGCTATCTAGTTACAGGGTTACAAATGCCGGCAATTGCAGACATGAAATTTTTTCGGAATGCAAATGGCTGCTAAGATGTTCTTTAAAACAGAAGTGAAAATCGCTAGCGAAACCAATTGGAATGTTCGATACGAATCACATAGGGCTTGTTCAAGGTCATCCGTAGTATAGTAATGACGAGCAATGTGGTTCACATAACCCGGAGATTGACGCAAGAAATAGGAAAGAAAGATGAAACCACAGAGGGCGCAGAGCTCTCTCCGTGAACTAAAGATGATGTCCCCGGTGTTCTTCCTTGATGCGACTCGGTGGACTCTGTGGTTAATCTATTGAGAATACTAGAACCCGAACGAGGTGAGATAAAATGGAAACCAGAAAAATTTTACAATTCTTCGTTGCGCTAATTGTCTTGGCCACGCTGAATGTTGCGGCTTTCGCACAAATTGGATTGAATTTCGGACAGAATAAGGTCCACTACAAAAACTTCGATTGGTCCATCCTGAGCACAGAGCACTTTGACATCTACTATTATCCCGAAGAGGCAAAAGCCGCCAACGACGCCGCCCGTATGGCGGAGCGCGGTTACGACTACCTGTCCGAAGTCCTGGATCATCAATTCAAAGAGAAAATTCCCGTCTTGCTGTATGCATCCGTTAATGACTTTCAACAAACCAACGTTGTTCAGGGAATGATTGGGGACGGCACGCGCGGCGTCACAGAGTCTATGAAGAGTCGCGTCGCTCTGCCAATCACAGGCTCCTATCGAGATTTCAATCATGTTCTGGTGCACGAGCTGGTGCATGCGTTTCAATTCGACATCATGTTCGGTCCGAAGACTGGTGTTACAGGCCCCAGGTTCAATCCCCCACTCTGGTTCGTTGAGGGCATGGCAGAGTATCTCTCTGTTGGAATGGACAATATCACCCGCATGTGGGTGCGCGACGGATTGGAAAATGACAAACTTCTCACGGTCGATCAGTTGAGCACCACGTATGACATTCGCGTCTATCGCCTCGGAGAGTCTCTCTGGTATTACATCGGAGAGAGGTATGGCAAGAGAAAAGTTGGCGATATGCTGAAGGCAGCGGTGCGGTTGGGCGGTTTCGAACTCTCACTCAAGGAGCAGCTCGCGAGGGATACGAAGCAGCTCACCGAAGAATGGCACAAAGCCATGCGGGAATTGGTTTACCAGGAAGGCGTTACGCTTCAGAAACCCGAAGAGATTGCCGAACGGATCACGAAGCAGTCAGGCTATTATCACCGTATGAATATCGTCCCCGCTGTGAGTCCGGATGGCAAGGATATCGTTTATGTGGCAAACAAGAATTTGAAGGACGATATCTTCCTGCTCTCGGGGCAGGATGATGGCAAGTACAAAACACAGCGGTTGGTGAAGGGCGGCGAAAGCAAAGGATTTGAGAGTCTCCGCTTTTTCGACACTTCCATCAACTGGTCACGGGATGGCAGCAAAATTGCCTTTGTTTCCAAGGCGGGCAAGGACGACGCCATCTATGTGATCGATGCAAAGACAAAGAAGGTTCTGCACCAGCTCATTTTTGATGAGTTAAACGGCCTGAGCTCACCCGCTTTTTCTCCAGATGGCAATAGAATCGTTTTTGTCGGAATTTCCGGAGGGATCTCCGACCTGTACCTGCTCGATCTCAAAGACGAGAATTTGCTGCGGCTCACCGAAGATCGTTACGCGGAGCTTCATCCCCAGTGGTCTCCAGATGAAAAACAGATCATATTCGCCACCGATCGCGGGCCCGGGACGGACATCGATCAGCTCCTGTTTGGAGATTACGACCTGGCATTGTATTCTATCCAAACCGGAAAAATAGAACTCATCACCGAACTGGACGGTAATGCCATCAATCCCCAGTGGATTGAAAATGATGGTGGAATCGCTTTTGTCTCGGATCACCAGGGAATTCCGAACATCTATTGGCTCGATTTGGCTAGCCGCGACATTCTGGCTGTGACCATGCTGAATAATGGCGTCGCCGGAATTACCGAATCCACACCCGCGTTCAGCGCCTCGGCGGACGGCAATGTGATGGTCTTCTCCACATTTGAGAAAAATGTCTGGCAGATTTACCGCATGGAACTTCCAAAAGGGAAGCCCGTCCTGACAATCAATACGAACAACCGCGACGCCCGGCAGCCCGATTTACCGGCGGAGGATGTTGAGAGCTCTGAGAATGTGGTTGAAGATGCGGCGCCGCTTGCCAATTATGAAAAGATACTACCGGCGGTCCCCGAACCCAACGAATTCTATTCAAGGTACGAATTGGCAGACGAGGACTCCATCAGTGAGCGGGATTATGCCACAAAACTCAGGCTGGATGCGGTTTCGGTAGGTGGCGCCATTGGCGGCTACCAGGGCTCTGTGGGGCTGGCCAATTTCCTCTTCAGCGATATGCTCGGTAACCAAAACCTGATTCTTTCCACCGGCCTGAGATTTACCAATCCCCTCCATTCCGACCTGGGTGCCACGTATATCAACATGGGCCGAAGGGTGAATTATGGCGTTCAACTCTACCAGACCAGCGATGAGTTCATTTCTTTCTTGGCCCCGACGGCACAGGGACGGACAAGGCGGACCTACCGCGGCGGCAACGTATTTGCCGTACTGCCATTCAGCCGGTTTGCCCGCCTCGAGGTCTATGGGGGCTTTACCTACCTCCTTCAGGATTTCCTGCTCGATACATTTGACAGAGGCAGGAGAGAAAGGGAAACCACAAACCTGGGCAAATATAAATTTGGCCAGATTGGCGCCGCCTACGTATTTGACAACTCGACCTTTGGGCCTATAGGGCCGTTCAGCGGCAGCCGCTACCGCTTCGCGGTGCAACAAACAACGAACGATTTCCAGTTTACCACCTTCTTTGCGGACTACCGGAAATATAAGAATATCAGTCAGCGCTCGGTTCTGGCGTATAGGCTGCTGGGCGGTTACAGCACCGGCCGGGATGCGCAAATATACAGCATTGGCGGGCCCTACACCTTTCGCGGCACGGATTTCAATGGCCTGTACGGCTCGAAGTTTCTGGTACAGAATCTGGAGTATCGCTTCCCACTGCTACCCTTCCTGCCGCCGGGTTATGATTTCCTCAGCGGCGTCGCGTTCTTTGATTTGGCCGGGGCCTGGGGTGAAGATATACCCGGCCTCGTAAAGGAAACGTTCCAGCCATTCTCGAGCGACGGCGGCTTTGCCTTGAACGATCTGAAGGGCGCCCTGGGATTTGGCGGCAGGCTTAATCTCGGCTATGTAGGTCTGAGGCTTGATATAGGATGGCCGACCAATTTGCAGGATTTTGGCAAACCGGTCACATTGTTCTCAATCGGTGCGGATTTCTGACCTCCTCTAACCACATCACACTCATCGAAGCGTGGATGGACAGGGTTCCGTCCACGCTTTTTTTTTTCGTGCGCCGGGGGCTGTACAGTCGCCGCGAAGCCGTGCCGCTACAAGGCGCCTTCGGTGCCCGCTTATATCAATCCAAATACCTGTAAGACGTCGGCGCTGGCCCTATTGGGCGCCACGGCCTGATTCATACGCTGCTCACACGGCATTGTGGGGGGCGCCGTCCTACAAAAAGACAAACAAGTCTTCTCACCATCAAATAGGG
>JAUXJX010000092.1 GCA_030624545.1 Bacteroidota bacterium
ATCTGTCTCACATCTCCCCTATCGACTATTTTGCCACCTGACATGACGATGACCGAATCCGCGAGGGCAGAGACGACGCTGATGTCGTGAGTAATCAATAACAATGAAAAACGATGCTGCTCCTGCAGGTTTTTGATCAATCTGAGAATTTGCAGCTGCGTTGAAACGTCCAGCGCGGTCGTCGGTTCATCGGCAATAATGAGCCTAGGCCCACAGCTCAAGGCCATGGCAATCATGACGCGTTGCGCCATTCCACCGCTAAGCTGATGGGCGTACGCTTGATATGTCCATATTGGATCCGATAGGCCGACGTGCTCAAAAAGCTCGAGAACCTTCAATTTGGCGGATTTTGAAGATACTCTAAGGTGCGTTTTCATCACGTCAACGACTTGAGTGCCGGCTCGAAAGACGGGATTGAGCGCGCTGTGAGGTTCCTGAAAGATCATTGCAATGTCTCTTCCGCGTAATTGCTTAAAGGATGCTTTGCCCCCTGACGAAATTCTCCTATGGGCGAACCACACCTCACCATTCACTTTCCTTGCCTGTCTGGGTAAAAGACCAATCAATGACAAGGCCGTCATCGTTTTCCCCGAGCCGGACTGTCCCACCAAAGCGAGTGTCTCCCCTTCTCCTAGTTCAAACGAAACGTCATCCACAGCCAGGAATCCGCCGTGAGGCTGATCGATTCGTATCGTCAAATTTTCAACGCGCAACAAAAATCCGGCCTCTTCGGCTGTCTCTGTCAGCATTTCGCCAGGTTTGCGGCATTCATGCGGGTGTCCGTTGAATAGCCCGATCTCCCCCTACCAAGGCTATTCTTTTAGAACTCCAAGATCCGGAGACACATACCAATTTTCCAAACCATAGAGCGCACTCAATGCAATCGGTGTGACATCATGAAACCGATTGCTCACCGCAACGACCCGGTCAAGCCAGAATAGAAATGTATAGGGCTGATCATGATAAATTTTTTCTTGCAGCTCTTTCCATATTGCGGCAGCCCTCTGGCGATCCATCTCCTCGCGGCCCTCTTCAATCAGACGGTCAACGTCGGGATTCGCATAGCCAACAACGTTGAAAAGCTCCGATGATGAGGAATGAAATATTGGTGTGGGATCGACATTGAAAGAGGTGCTCCATCCGCCCATATACGCATCGAACTTCCCGGCCCGGAGTTCTTCGAAAAGTGCGGACCATTCCATCGTTTGAATTCGAACTCTTACGCCAATTTTTTTTAGCTGATCCTGAATCACGACGGCAACGTCAGATCTAAGCTGATTGCCCGCATTTGTTTTCAGAGTGAACTCGAAAGCATGTTCGCCTTTGTCCAACCAACCATCGCCATCACGATCCTGCCAGCCCTCGTTGATCAACAGATCCGTGGATTGTTGCGGGTCGTAGGGAAATTCCTTGACATTGTTGTTGTAGGCCCAACCCAACATCGGCGGCACAGGTCCTTTGCACGGCGTGCCATAACCGTAAAGCAGGGCGTCGATAATTTTTTGCCGGTCAATGGCCATGGTAAGGGCCTGACGCACGTTCACACTTGAGAACAAAGATTTGGCTTCATTGTATCCGACATAATTGTAGATTCGTCCGGATACGGGATAAATCTTCAGGTTGGCATTGGCGCTCTGTAACCGGCCTACTTCTTCCGGTTGAACACCGATCACCATGTCTACCTCGCCGGTCTGAAGCTGCATGAGTAGATTGGTCTTATCCGGGACAACCTTGAAAATGACGCGATCCAAATATGGCCGCCTGCCATGGTATTTTTCATTTGGAGCCAGCTCGATGTATTGTTGCGTGACCCATTTCTTCAATACAAAAGGACCCGAAGAGATCGGATTGCGGCCGAACTCGTGATGCCGGATTGATTTTCTATCCACGTTCTCTAGGATGTGCTTTGGCAGTATCTCTCCCGCAGTATCGAACATTTGCGCCGGATAAGCTTCGCTGAATTCGAAGGTAACGGTGTGATCATCCCTAACCTCGACCCGCTTAATGTATTCCGTGACACCTTGACGCGGGCTTGCAACCGTGGTGTCCATGAGTAAATCAAATGTAAATTTGACATCCTCCGCGGTTATTGGAACGCCGTCAGACCAGACAGCATCTTTTCTAAGATGATAGGTGAGTTTTAGGTGATCATCGCTGCTCTCCCAACTGGTTGCCAGTTCAGGCACAAATTCCGAATTTTCATTCAGGTCAGCCAGCCCCAGTAACAGTAGATGCGTTACCTCTTGTGAAAGCACCGCCTCGCCAAACAAAGGATTGAATGTGTCTACGTCACCGCTGACTCCGACGACCAGCGTACCGCCATAGCCCGGCCTGGAGTCTCCCAGGGTTCCGGCGTGCGCAACGGCCAAGTCGGCAAAACTGAAATATCCGCAGATTCCCAAACCGAATACAACCACAACCACCCATAATTTTTTCATTGCAATTCTCCGCTTAAATCCTCTTTTGTGATTTCTTGTGTGAATTGAGCCCATTCCCATTGATTTCAACACTCAAGATGCTGGAGCCAAGCTTGATCAGACTGCCGTCGTATAAGCGCTTTCTTTTTGAAATTCTTTGACCGTTTACGAAGACACCGTTCTTGCTTTCCAGATCCTCGATCCAGAAGCCATCCTCCTTCAGGGTGATGGCGGCGTGTTTCGCGGATACCTGTTCGTCGCTCAGCACGATAGAATTGCTGCTTTCGCGCCCAATAGTATTGGACCCGGTGCCGATAAGAAAAATTGCGCCTTTAGGTTCTCCCTCGAGCACAAGTAACTTCGAAGGACAATCTTCTCCTCCGCTCAGCCTGGCGCCACATTGCGTGCAGAAATGGTTCTTGCATGCATTTTCATGTTTGCAAGAAGCGCAAATCCTCAGTCCCATCAGCGTATTCTCCTCGGGCAGATTCAATCAGGATTCTGTGTCTGAATTTGTGTTGTTCAGTGTCTTAAGTGCTTGTTCATACATGCCGCGCACCTGCAGATTTTCCGGGTCCTTCTCCAAAATTTCGCCAAAAGTTGCGATGGCCTGGGCAAACTTCCCCGCTTTTAAATACACGACACCCAAGTTGAAGCGAATGTCGCTTACTTTTAGTGATTGCAGGGTAGTGAGTGGACTTTCATTCCCAGCTTGTGCTGCCAGATTGATCCCACAGCTCCCGCAATACTTGTCTGCCAAATCCACAGGATTGTCACATCTTGAACATGTTTTCATAAATCTCTCCTGGGCGATTGTGTCGCCTTCCGCCGACGCCCAAAAAAAGCACAATCAATACACCTCCATGCCCGGAAATGACCTGATTGTGCCTTTGACTTGCGGGCCCCTTTCCTGCACGACAACACCACCCACATCAGGCATTTGTGGATCAGTCAACTAAATGATTGAGTGAATTTGACGGCCCGTGATTCCCGGGCCAGGACTTCTACCTCATTCAGCTACTTCTATTTTCGAAAGAATCATGGAAAAAATTAACGAGATTTCTGGCTGGACTCGGAATCGGTGGGCTTTTAGTACAGGATTACGGAGAAGCCCTTGTGGCTGCAGAAAAATCGCCTTAGTTGGCCATTGAATGATCGTCAGGAAGGGTCTAAACTGTCAATTCTCGCGCCGCGACAAAGCCGCCAGCTTCTCGCGTGCTTGCTCGCACATTTCACTGGCTTTCCGGTTACCCGGATCCTCATTGAGAACTGTTTCGAATGTTTCGATGGCGTCGTCAAATTCCCCCATATTGAAATAGATCATGCCCAAATTAAAACGAATGTCGCCGATCTTTTGGGTCCGAATCGGCGCTGACACAATATTCTCTTGGGGCGCAATGCTGATGCCGCAGCTACTACAATACTTATCTTCTAATCCAACGGAATTGCCGCATCTTGAACATGTTTTCATTTGGATCTCCCTAAGCTTCTTCCACAGCCGAACCTTCTAGGAATCAAGCGGAAGAATCAACTGGAACGTCGTACCCATTCCAGGGACGGACTTTACTGCGAGGTTTCCGCCATGCCTCATGGCAATATCACTGGATATGGAAAGACCGAGCCCCGTACCCTTGCCTCGATCCTTGGTGGTGAAGAACGCCTGGAACAGATCGCCCAGAAGCTCCGGCTGAATGCCGTTGCCATTATCTGAAAATTCGACCAGGGCAAATTGATCCGTTTCTTCCAAAATAACGACCCAGGTTGCCTCATTTTGACAATAAGCCTGCCCGAATTCTTTGCTCGTTTGCATCCAGTGAGAGCTGACTTTTTTTGTCTCCACCCGGATGGAATTACCCCGATTCTCCATCGCATCGAAGGCGTTCTTGGCCAGATTCAGAATGACTTGGCTGATCTGGTACGGATCGCCTTGAACGATCAAAGTATCATTACAAAAACTGGACGTCATGTCAATCTTCTTGGGCTTAATAATCTCTACGGTACTCAGGCAATCACGCAGGTTCTCGTTGAGATCGAACAGACTAAAGTCCTCTTTGCCCTTATATGCCATTCGCCAAAACCGATCCAGAAGATGTGACATCCGTTTGACTTGTTTTGGAATCTTGCCAACTTGATCGCGGAGATCCTCAGACTCAGCTATCAGCAGAGCTACCTCAGCGTGGCCGGAAATCACCGTGAGCGGATTCTTGAGCTCATGAACGATCTCGGCAATAAATTGTCCGATTGACGAAAGCTTCTCCAAGTGAATCAGCATGTTTTCTTTTCGGGTCATTTCGTCATAAAGATCTTCGAGAGCCTGGAATTTCTGCTGAAGTGCTTCGTAGGCGATCGCCTTTTCTCTGTCAGACTGGTTTAGAATCATCTCCATGTTCTTGTAGGCAGTCTCCAGTTCGCCGAGAAGATTTCTATTCTCTTCGGCGAGATCTTGGGACGGTATGGTGATTTGCGGTGAATGATCCGATTGCAAGTCTTAAGCCTCCTGAACCTCGGCCAGCCTTTTTCCCCTTTTCTTAACTTTAGGCAACTTGCCCATCATTTTTGATAGTTCTTCGGCTCTGCCGGACAGTTCTATTTCTGTGAATATCTCCAGGGCCTTCTGATAGTGTTCCCTTGCCCGATCGGTATCGCCCCGACCGCGGCACACATCTCCGTAGGAAACATAATTCTCGGCCAGCCCTTCCTGATATCTCTTGTCCTCATTGATGCGTATGCTCTCTTTTAGGAATCTTTCTGAAGAGGGGAAATTACCCTTCTCGGCCTCGATGAGGCCGAAGACATGGTAAGACTCCGCTTCATTCAGAACGTCGCCGGTTCGCTTGAAGAATTTGAGCGCCTTTTCCGTGAACTTTTTGGCCTCGGCAATGTTCTTCTGCTTGACATGGGTCTTGCCCATATTCAAAAGGGTCATTGCACGCAGCTGATTATCTTCCGCCTCATCGGCAAGCTTCAGACAGCGTTCAAATGCGATGATGGATTCTGACCAATCCTGCATGTCCATTAGAGTCATGCCAATATTATGGTAACCCCTGGCCACATCTTGAGCACGGTTGCCTATTCGTTCATAGATGCTTATCGCTTGTTTATAGCTTTCCAATGCCGCACCATGCTCCCCACGTATGTTGGCAATAATTCCCAAATTAGTCAATGCGTGGGCCCAATCAAACTCCGCGTTCTCAGAGTCCAGCGCCTCGCGCAAAGTCTGCTCAAAATATTTTGTCGCCTCATCGAAATCGCCCCTTTGGAAATGGATAACGCCGATATCATTATGAATCCGGCAGAGCATATTGGGAACCTCATTTTCTTCAGCAATTCGAATGCATTCCTCGTAATATGCCAGCGATTTCTCCCATTGGCCCATTTTCCCATGTATTCGGCCGATGCGCGTTCCGGCGTCAATTTGGCCTCTCGGATCTTCTTGATCTTTGCTAATGTGGAACAGCTTATCGTAGGCGTCCAGCCCCTCTTCATAGCGGCCGCCTTCTTCATGGGATATCCCAATTTTGAAATACAAATCCGAAATTGAGATCGAATCCGGCATTGGCTTTCCGCTTTTTTCGACCGAATCCAAAAAATCTTTAAAGAATAAGCTGGCTTCCCGATAAGCCGAGATATTGAACGCGCGCACACCCGCCTGATGGAGAAATGGGATCGCCTTGAGATGGTCGCCCCCCTGGCGAAAATGCTGAGCGATATCTCCCGTAAAGGCGCCGTAATCCGGGGCATAAATCTTCTCGAGTTCGGTCGCAATCAGTTGATGATATTCACGTCGCAACACAGGGAGCGTCTCATCATACAGTAAATCCCGAAGCATAGGATGGTCAAAAAGAAAGCCATCATCCGTGCTTGTCAGAATCTGCAATTCCCGTTCGATCCGCTGCAGGATTTTGAGAAGCGTAATTTTCTTCATCTCCATTAACTGCGAAAGCAGCGAAGCATCAAATTTGTAGCCCTGCACAGCAGCGACCTGCAGCAATTCACGCTCTTCTTCATTCAGGACACTCAGACGACGAACGAAGACGTCTTCAACCCGCTGCGGAACCTCCAGTTTGGATTCACCCGGTTTTTCCTTCCAGACTCCGTCGTCCAGATAAATAAATTCATTGTCGCGGAGAAGCTTCAAAGTCTCCAGAACGAAAAACGGATTCCCTTTGGTCTCATGGTAAATGGATTTATAAAACTCGTCTGCGAAAAGCGTTCTTGATAACGTATGATCGATGAGATATTCACAGTGCTCCTGGTTGAATTCATGTAATTGGATTTCTTCGATTACTCCCTCTCTTCTCATCCGTGCGAGGACTTCGAGAAACATGGAAGGCTGGCCGTCTCTTTGTAGATCATGACGGTCGCTGCGACTAATACCGAGGATGAGCACGCGATTCCTGCTAAGATGGGACGACAAGTAATGGAACAAGCGAAGGCTGCCTTCGTCGGCCCACTGCAAATCATCAATGATAAATACAACGGGTTTCATGCCGGCCAGCAGTTGAATCAGCAGTTGGATCCCCTCAAAAATGTTGACGTTGTCGCTGATTGGGTCTTGTGTCTTGGCGCCAAAACTGGTCATAAGACGTTCGGTAAACTCCATGAGAAGAGGAACCTTTTCACGAACAGCATCTTTCAGTTTATCCCGTTCCTCTTCGGAAAGAACCCGGCTGTCACCGCTGAAGAATTCCCGGAAAGCGTCGACATAGGGCAGATAGGCATCCATGCCTTCCTGGTACAAACACGCGCCATATAACACCACAGCTTTATTATATCTGGCGTATTCTCTCAGCTAG
>JAUXJX010000316.1 GCA_030624545.1 Bacteroidota bacterium
TGTTTCAGCCGCAATCCTTCATCCGCGCGGATATTGCAAAAGCTAGGTATGAGGTACGAAGGATGTCTTCGGCAGCATATTGCCAAATGGGGCGAGTTCAAGGATATGGAAATTTATGGCCTGCTTGCGGAGGAGTACGGCAGACAGATATGAAAATTCAGTAGCATTTGATCAAACAGGAATTCTTTCTGCGAGAGCCTGGAAGCATGTCTACGAAGACAAGGCTGTGCTCGGCATCTACCAAACTACCATCTATTTAGCCTGACACACCGGCTAGACAATTCTCATAAACACTGAAATTTATCCTGAAGAAACAGCCCGGGTTTCCCGATCATTATATAGATAAGGAGGCCCAAAATGAAAAGAACATTCGTAATCATCTCACTGTGCTTAGTCGTTGGCCTGGCATTCTATCGCTGCAGCAAGAATCCCAGCTCCCCGGAGCCTAAGATATCACTATCGGCATCGTCCGTGACCTTTGATGCCGGCGGCGAAACGACAAAAATCATCACCGTTGGCAACGGTGGCGGCGGAGACTTGACCTGGAACGCACAGGAGGCCGTCGATGAGTCCTGGCTGAGTATAAGCCCGGCTTCGGGCAATGCGGGAGAGCAATTGACCATAACCATCAATCCTGCGAATCTGAGTTCGGGCAGCCACGACGCGACAATTCAGATTACCTCCAATGGCGGTGATGTAATCCTGGGCGTGTTAGCTCTGATTTCGGAGCTTCTGGCTTCTCCCGGCGTCGTTAATTTCGAATCATCTGCCAGTTCGATAGAGCTGCAGATTCAAAATGCCGGAGCGGGCAATCTTAACTGGACCATCTCAACACTTTCCAGCATTCCCTGGCTGTCTCTGAGTCAGTCATCGGGCGAGAATTCTCTCACCATTTCACTCACCGTTGATCGAAGCGTGGTCAACACCGGCCGCTATTCCGGATCATTTGTGATAAACTCAACGGGAGGAAGTCAAACCATCTCGGTGTCAATGTCAAAGCTGCCATCATCCATATTTGTGGAGGAGTTTTCCGGAAATTTGGCAGGCTGGGATTTTTTTGATGGAACAGGAACAATAAATGACGGATTCCTGGAACTCACGGCAACGTCCTCTGACTTTTTTGGGCTGATCTCCCATGTCATCTTTCCGATACGATCGGCCCCCTGGCTGTACCGTGCCGCTTTTGGCCGAAAGAATGATGTGGCGTCGTCAATAAGCAGTATGGTCATGTTGACGGATGACGACGGCGACGTAATAGTACCGGCATTTCGTTTTGATATTATCGCCGATCCGGACACGAATTGGCTAGCCGCAGGATTCGTTTTTAACAACGTTACCCTCCAGGGTCTTTGGGGGCACTTCGAGAATGGCATCGGCAAATCTTCCTTGCTTGGAATCGGCGCGAATGAAATAAACGACATATCCTGGGCCATGAAGCCGAACAAGACCATGGAGGTTTACGTCGACGGCAGCCTGTTCTATCAAACCGACGAGATTCTAGCTCTGCAGAACCAGATCGGTGAAGATATAGCTACAGGTCTGGGCGAGATCCACCTTTGGGCTGGCCCAAACGTAACCACAATTGCCGACTGGGTTTTGGTACGTGATGTTGATATTCCGGGAAAAGTCCAATTCCAGGACAGCCCCCGGTCTGAACGGAAACGAGCAATCCTTGCATCTGCAATGCAGGCGGCATACACGCAACTCAGGAGCGGAGCCTGGAGAAATATGCCAAGCTTAAGACAGGCCATCAATCAAGTCCGCTAACCTGGATATTTTGGAGCGGCCATGGTGGAAGGCAGCCACGGGCCGCTCCTTTCTGCACTAATGTTGAAATACATACTCACCCCGATTCTGTCAATTCAATTACTCGCCATTCTGAGTAGCAACTGTCCAGCCCAGGACGGCTGGTTTTGGCAAAGCCCATCCCCGCAAGGCAATTATCTAAGAGATATCCGCATATTGGACGAAAGCACGGCCGTCGCGGTCGGTTCCCTGGGCACAATTGTTAAAACGAAGGATGGTGGGGATTCATGGGAGGTGCGGCATTATGCAGGAGAATCTTCCAACATTCTCTGGGCCGCTCATTTTCCCAGCGAACAAATCGGTTGGGCCGTGGGCGGTACCATTCTAAAGACGACTGACGGCGGCAAGGAATGGACCGCGCAAATGGATGGGGATAACAACGGTTTTTTTGATGTCTATTTTAGCACCATTAACACAGGTTGGGTGATTGGCATGGATGGACAGATATTCAAAACCGGAGACGGAGGAGCAAACTGGTACACGCAGAGCAGTGGAATTTCCGCGGATTTATGGGCCGTCTATTTTGTTGATGCCAATACCGGCTGGGCATCAGGACAGGACGGTGTCGCTCTCAAAACCACCGATGGCGGGTTGAATTGGAACGAACAGTTTACCGGTCTTTCGACCTGGTTCAGATCAGTTTGTTTTGTCGATTCAATGACCGGTTGGATGGTCGGCCATGACGGCATGATTCTTCACACAAACGACAGCGGAGCACACTGGCGCATTCAAGCCAATGAAGAATCCAACAACCTGTTTTCTGTAGATTTCTCCGATGAAACCACCGGCTGGGCGGTGGGAGCTAAAGGGACCATTCTAACAACTCAGAACGGCGGCACAAACTGGTCCGGTCAAACAAGTGGAACGACAAACAGCTTATTGTCCGTTGCCTTTTTCAACAATACCGGATACGCAGTGGGGCTTGACGGTACTATTCTCCTGTCCAACGACGGTGGTGCAAACTGGAGCAACGAAACAGCGGGAGCCACTGAATCGTTGAATGGGATCTGTTTTGTCGATGCAGCAACAGGATGGACTGTTGGCGCCAACGGGACCATTCTGAAGACCGACGGCGGCGGAGCGAACTGGTCGCCTCAGGTTGGTGGAACGTCGAAGAGTCTGTGGTCGGTTGCCTTCAGTCATGCCGATACAGGCTGGGCGGTTGGTGCGGATGGCATTATCCTGCGTACGACCGACGGCGGAACCTCCTGGAACCTGCAATTTGGCGGTTCGGAGCCCTATTCATTGTTCTCGGTTACCTTCATGGATAGCGGTATTGGCTGGGCAGCAGGCGGCGGATTTGTAGGAACCGGTGGGGCCATCTTAAAAACGAGCGATCGCGGCGGTGATTGGGAAGTGAAAACAAACCTGACTGATTTTGCGCTGCAGTCTGTTTCTTTTGTTAACTCGAATGACGGTTGGGCGATTTCGGCGGATGGAGTCATTATTGGCACAACCGACGGCGGGACCAACTGGAATGAGCAGGCTCGCCTGGCCATGCAAGGACAATCGGTTTCCTTTGTCAATGAAGGAACAGGCTGGGCAGTTGGATCTTACACCGATGGAGACGGCAAGACGCGCGGTATCATTTATAAAACCGTCGATGGCGGCGAAAGCTGGAATCCGCAATTCGATGAACTCGGCATGTTGGAATCGGCTCATTTTGTCGATCAAATGACCGGTTGGGCAGTCGGAGCTGCCGGAAAGATTTTCAAAACCACGAACGGCGGCGTAACCTGGAGCCGACAAGTTAGCGGAACCGATAGAAGCCTGTCCGCTGTTTATTTTGTCGATGCCAACACCGGCTGGACCATCGGCTCCCGGGGCATCATCCTAAAAACCGTAACCGGGGGAGACGTCGTTACTGAAGTGTCAGATACCAAGAAAGAACTTTCGCCTCCCTCACAATTCACACTATACCAAAATTTCCCCAACCCCTTTAATCCATCTACAAGAATCACCTATTCAATCCCAAAATCCGCTTTCGTCAGCTTGAAACTGTACGATATACTTGGCCGAGAGCTTGTGACACTCGTGGACCAATTCCAACCCATGGGAACACACTCGGTAAATTTCGACGCAA
>JAUXJX010000074.1 GCA_030624545.1 Bacteroidota bacterium
CCAAATAATGACTCTGCTTCTTTGGCCGCCAATACAGGGGTCTCGGCAAATCTAATGCCGCCAAAATCCGCCCGCTTGGTTGTCCACACCTGCGCCTTTAATACGACAGGACAACCTAATTCGGCAGTTATGGATGCAACTTGACCGGCATCTGTGGCGATTCTTCCTTTTTGGAACCGGAATGTTGTGGCGCTTCAATAATTCTTTGCCCTGGTGCTCGTGCAGCCGTGCCAATTCTTGGCTCCTATTTTTTGGCAGAAATTGCGGTCAGGGTCCGGGATAATCGAAATCAATATAGCTGCTTTTCCAATTCGATTCAAGCCAATTCCCCCGTTCAAATCCACGCGTAAAAAACGAATAGTCCGGAAAAGAGAATGGGGATCAGGCTGTTGACGAGGGGCAGATGTCCTTCAAGAAACAGTTCGGGCAATCGGGGTTTCTGGCATTGCAAATCATTCTGCCGTGGCGGATCATGAGGTGTGCGAACAGCGCCCAATCATCGCGAGGAATTATCTTCATCAGGTCCTTTTCAATTTTGTCGGGGTCGGACTCGTCGGCGAATCCAAGGCGATTCGATAGCCTCTTTACGTGCGTGTCAACAACTACCCCCACGTTCTTGCTGAAGGCATTTCCAAGGATCACGTTCGCCGTCTTCCGGCCAACGCCAGGTAGTTTCAGCAGGTTCTCCATTGTATCCGGAACATTGCTGCCAAAGTCCTCGACTATTTTTGAAGAAGCCAATTTTATGTTTTTCGATTTGTTTCGGAAGACACCGGCCGTTCGAATCAGTTCTTCTACTTCCGCAATGGGCGCTGCGGCCATACTCTCAGCATCGGGAAATCTCCTGAACAGTTCCGGGGTGATCATGTTGACACGCTTGTCCGTGCACTGCGCCGACAATATGGTTGCGACAAGCAGCTCAAACGGACTTTTGTGCGTCAAGGCACAATGAACGTCAGGGTAGTTTAATTTTAGGCGATTTAATACTTCCTTTGCGTATGTCTTCCGAGATTTCATTCCCATGGCTAGATCACCTTTGCCGAGTCAACAACGATCTAAGATAGAGATTTGCAACTTTTTTGTCAAGAATGGATCTTGTCGATTTGGTTTTCCAAGAGTAATCCTGGCATTGGCTCCAGGACGTTCACAAATTCCCGATGAGAATTTGCTTGCTTTTGGAGGCATTTATCGCTAAAGTTAGCCATGTTACAGGATTCCGCTGTTTTGGCGAGACAATTTTTCCAGCCGAGTTTTTGGGACCTTCGGGCCGGTTTATCTGTTTCTGAAGTATCTCAAACAAGTTCATTCCTATCGAAATCCCTGAATCCACCGATCAGCAATTAAGAATTTGGTGTTAGATCTCAACCCTGAATCCAACTAAAATAAGCACAGCCATGCAGATTACCTATTTAGACGGCAGGCAATTTTCCAGGGCCATTGTTGCGGGCTACCAATGGCTCCATGAAAAACAGCAGCGTCTGAATGACATCAACGTATATCCGGTTCCTGATGGAGACACGGGTACGAATATGGCTTTTACAATGCAGTCTGTCGCGGAAAGCCTACATGCAAATAATCTCGACGGAAGCATTGGATTTATAAGCGACACCATCGCAGAGTCCGCTCTGAACGGCGCTCGAGGCAACTCCGGGGCGATCCTTGCGCAGTTCTTCTTCGGCTTGGCAGAAGGGTTTAAGGGCAGGATAAAAATCACCACAGGACATTTCTCGGAGGCGGTGCACCGGGCGGTCGAAAGATCCTATGAGGCATTATCCAGCCCTAGAGAGGGCACTATTCTGACCGTGATCAAAGACTGGGGTAATCACGTCAGGAAAATTGCTGACAGCACCCATGATTTTTCGGAACTCTTGCATTCTTCTCTGCAAGCCGCCAAGATTTCTCTTGAAGAGACACCCAAAAAGCTGAAGATTCTGGCCAAGGCGCGCGTCGTCGACGCCGGCGCCCAAGGTTTTGTTTACATGCTTGAAGGAATCTTTCATTTCATCAAAACCGGCAAGATCGATGATCTTGATATCAAGAAATTCAAAAGCTCTGACTTCGGTTCCGATACCGCTGAGATCGACTACTCCATTAATGAGATTACTTACAGGTACTGCACTGAGTTTTATCTTGTCGGCGAAAAAATTCCAACCAAATTTCTTCGTGATGAATTGAGCGAATTTGGCGACTCCTTGATTGTTGCCGGATCCGAGACGAGGTCGAGAATCCATATTCATACCGATAATCCACGTCAGGTTTTCGATTTTGTTCAGCAGTTTGGCCAGATAAAAGACCAGAAGATGGACGATATGAAGCAACAGCATTTTGACGTCCACGAAAAGAACCACGCGGAAACCATTGCGTTGGTGACCGACAGCTCCTGTGATTTGCCGGAAGAAATCTTGAAAAAACTAAATGTTCACACAGTCCCTGTGCGCATTTACCTGGACGAAACGGAATATGTGGACAAAGTAACCATCCAACCGGAGGAGTTTTATTCCCGCCTGAAAGAGGCCAAGAATTTCCCCAAGACCTCTCAACCGCCCGCAAAAGATTTCATAAGAGTTTTCGAAAGCCTGTCGAGGCGTTATGAAACAGTTGTTTCGATCCAACTATCGGGTGCGCTAAGCGGTACTTATCAGGCGGGATTGGTGGCCGGCAAACGGGTATCTGAGGATGGCATTCGAGTTATAGATTCAAAAACCACCTGCGTTGCGTTGGGCCTGATAGTCAAAGCGGCAGGAGAAGCGCTTAAAAGTGGTATGCCGCTGAACGACTTGCTAAATTGCATTGACCGCTGGATAAAATGCTGCAAAATGTTTGTCAGTGTAATGACGGTTGAGTATCTGGTTCGGGGCGGTCGCCTGAATAGGAGCAGAGGGATACTGGCAAATATCTTGAATTTGCGTCCGATTATTTCTATATCCCCGGAGGGAAAGACCAAAAAAGTCGCGACGACAAAGCCCGGTTTACCCTCGCAAAAGAAGGTGATGGAGTTGGTGGTGGAAGAGGCTGCCAAAATGCAGAATCCTCAGTTCTCAATCACCCACGTGGAATCACCTGGGACCGCCGAATGGTACCGCCAAGAAATCAAGGAAATCTTCGACAAGGATGAAATTATCGTGATGCCCGCGTCGCCCGCCCTGGGGGCACATGCGGGACCGGGCGCGGCGGCAGTCGCTGTAATGGACCTATGAGCGTGAACAGTGTCCTCACTGCTTATAATAATTTTGCTGAGCTATCTAGCCGGTTCCATCCCCACAAGTATAATCTTTAGTAAGATCTTTTTTGGCTACGATATTCGGGACCGGGGCAGTGGTAATGCCGGGGGCACGAATGCATTTCGTGTCATGGGATGGAAGACCGGCCTGACCGTCACGGTGATTGACGTGGCGAAGGGCGTTGTGGCAACACTCCTAATATCTCAAATCAGAATGGGCGACTTAAGTTGGGACCACATCTATCTGCAGATGATCGCCGGCACCTCCGCGGTTGCAGGCCACGTCTGGACGATATTCGCCGGCTTCCGAGGGGGCAAGGGTGTTGGAACAGCGTCAGGGATGCTGTTCGTTCTATACCCTGTGGCGGCATTAATCTGCTTGGCCGTGTTCTTTATTGTACTAGTTTTTTCGAGATATGTGTCATTGTCGTCCATGAGCGCAGCAATAACGTTGCCTCTTACACTTATCATGTTGAACGTCTTGTTCAACATGACCCTATCGCCCCCTCTGTTAATACTCGCGGTCCTGCTTGCACTATTGATCGTCTATACGCATAGGGGAAATATCCAGCGGTTGATGCACGGTACAGAGAACCGGATTGGCAAGATATTCTAGCGGTGACTCCACTAGAGCATCCGGACAGGGTTAACGGCCTGCACACCTTATCAATTTTCTGCGACCTGTTCTTCTGATCTCATTTACCACGGAGAAATCCCCCTTTCCTGAGAGCGTGCCGTACCACAAATAGGCTGCCTGCCAGAATTCCTGCAAAACCGATTTCGATGGACATGGCGATGAGGTTATGCCTGCGAAATAAGCTTGGGAAAAACTCAGCCAGTTCGGATGATCTTTGTATGTCCCAAAATAATGGAGGTCTGAACATCAAGAAATCATCTAGAATTGGCCAAAACATCGGCTGACCATACGGATATCGCGTATCTGCACCGAAATAGTCTACAATTACGTGAAGTGAATACAATATGAAAAACCACAGAAATATTCTCAGCGAGGCATTACTGCGCAATTGTCGCTCAAGAATGAATATGACCAAAGACAGCAAGACGGCAAAACCAAAGCTATGACTGACGCCGCGATGAAGCCAATTGGGTTCACCTATGATAAGGCCTGGAATAAAGTCAAAGTCAGGTAGCAACGAAACCAATGCGACTACTATCAAAATCCAGGCGGTAAGAGGCCACGTGCGGGGACGAAGATAGTAGAAAACAATCAGCCCTATTAACGAATGTCCAATGGGTGATGGCATTTTATGTTCGTCCTAGGAATTCAATGTTCAGTTGGCTAATAACCGGAGCCAATTCATCATTCAATCAAGATAGCGAAATATAGTATGCTCACAAAAAGAAGGGCAACCAATTTTAGGAAAAGAGATGAAAAACTTGGTTGGGTTAATTAAGTTGATGGCCTTCAATCTTGGGTTTGATAGGGATGAAATTGGAACCCAGTCTCTTTGAAACCGGAATTTTAAACCTCTTTTCGATCCAATATACCATATCCAGTGGTAAAGAATGGGCTTGGTTAACTCTAGTAAGGTAATTGAGGGCATTTGCGATCGCATAGGCTGGTCGGAACGGCCTGTTGCTAATCAGTGCATCGAAGACATCGGCATTGAAGATTAGCCAGGCAATCTCTTTGGCAACCTTGTTTTCATACCCGATTGAAATGTTGTTCAACTCTCCCGGGCAATGATGATACAAAACTCCTCTTCCGATTTCGTCATATTCTTGTTGGCTGTAATACCCCACCAAAAGGTACGAAACAAGCGGATGCTGCTGCATCATGATCTTTTCGTCTTCTTTGAATTGCTGGCTGGAAAAGAGAATTGAATGGGGCAGTCTGGCGATGCCAATGTCGTGAATCAGGGAGGCCTTCAGAGCAATTTCCAGCAGATCCTTTTGCATTCCAGCGTCAATTCCGAATTTAGCGATCATGGCCGTTATGGCCAGCGTGTGGCCGTAATAATAGCCGAAGCGTTTTAGGCTATTAATCTCCTGCCAATAGATTGAAGGAAGCTCCGCATTCCCCAGGACATTCATCAATTCGTAGTATTCCTCAACATTCTTTTTCAGAAATGAATATTTGGGTTCCTGGATCAACTGACAAAGGTGGTCATAAAGGGGGGTTTCACCAAGCTTTACCTGGCGAGAAGCGATCTGAGAAGTAAATGGCGGCAAATCTTCCCAGCCATCTTCAGTAAGTTCGAAATTCGGCCGGGCTATCACAGTTTCGTCAAGGGCGGTCACGAACAGAAACAGCCGTGTGCTAATCTTCTCTGATTTGAATATTCCCATTTGAGTACTTTCTATCTGGTATATGGCTGGCTAAACAACGCCATGTGATGCATCTCATTACAACCTCATATTAAGATTATCGAACCACAACGGAAATCACTTGACAGGATTCAGTTTGAGTGCGTAACCATCCTGTCTTTATCTAAGGATTATCTAAGTTTTGTTGAAGGTTCGCACTTGTAAGTGCTGAAGAAACTATCTTTGATGGAGAAAATTCATGATGTGCAAATCCGAGATCTGGTCTTGTGCACGCGTCGGGGTACAAAAAAAGCCCATCCACATGGGATGGGCTTGTTCTAAACTTGCTTGTTATTTCCAGCTATTGTGACCTGCCGCCCCCATTCCTTTTGATCTCGTCAATATGATGCTGAGCAAGTGCGCGCCACGTGTTATCCCTCATAGATAGTTCGTACTGCTTGATTGCCTCTGCAATATTTCCCAGTTGCTCGTATGCCCGGCCTGCTTCAAAATGCGCCGGTGCATAGAATTTCCTCTTTGATTGCACAATCCTAATACAGTTAACGGCAGCCTCCCGCGCCGCTCGATATCTCCAGACATCATTTAACACATTGGCGAGCCTGAAATATGCGTCTGAAAATCGGGGATCGATGCCCACGGCGGTTTGTAGTGCTTCGATTGCTTGAGAAGTTCTGCCCAATGCTACCAAAGAGGTACCCAGACCGCTATGAGCTAGTGCATAATCAGGCTTGGTATTGATTGCCAGGCGGAACTCGGCCACCGCTTTTTCATGAACCGGAGGATTTGAATTGGCATATATGGTTGCCAAGCCATAGTGAGCTTTTGCATGAGTGGGGTCTATCTCAGTCGCTTTTTTGTAACTCGATGCGGCATGCTCCCGCCTGCCAAGCTTTAGCAACAGATTGCCCTGGGCGTTGTAAACGCTTGCGTAATTCGGATTATTCTCAATGGCGTTTTCGTAAGCGGCAAGGGCCTCACTCGATTTGTTGTCACCCGTATAGGCCAGTCCCAATCCGTAATATGCGCGTGCGAAGGATGAGTCAACTTTGATCGCTTCATTGAATAGCCTTATCGCCTTCTTATACTGTCTCCCTCTCAGGGCGCTATTACCCTGGTTAACCAGGTCATTTCTCCTATTCTTAAGCCTGACTTCTTCGTTCTTCCCCTCAGCCTCCTTCTTCTTGCGTTCAAATTCCAGACTGTCGGCCTTGAACTTTTTAAGCTGCTTCTTATATTCTTCATCTTGTGCAAATGACTGTCTTGGCACCATCAGAATTACCAGAAAAGCAGAAACAATCAATGCGGGAACCACGCGATACCATTTCATCTCAACACCTCCGATTTTGAGACCATTGCTACGGCAAATTGGTGCCGAAGGGGGGACTCGAACCCCCACGCCCGGAAGAGCACTGCCCCCTCAAGACAGCGTGTCTACCAGTTTCACCACTTCGGCGATTTTTCTCAGTTTTGTAATAAAGCATTTCTCTCATGTAATGTAATATGTGCATGTATAGAAAAACAAGAAGTTTTTTTAATTTGTTGAATCTGTTGCTGCGGGAATTGTTGTTTGGCCTGGAAGAACATCAGGAGTCTGCAATAAACTTGCCGGCGAAGGATTGCTTTGGACCTCTTCTTGAATCAAACTCCTACTTGGCTCAACGTTTTTTTTCATCAGACCTTGAACGATGCTTCCCATCATAAAGACAATCGCCATGACAATTGTCGCCTTGCTCAAGAAGTCGCCGGCGCCTCGACCGCCGAATACTGCTCCAATGTTCCCACTTTGGCCGCCAAATGTCGCAGCCAATCCGCCGCCCTTGCTTGACTGCATTAGGATGGCGACAGTCAAAAGTATGCAAATCATTACATGCAGTGCAATCAAAAATGCTGACATCGTTATTCCTCTCTTATCTTCTGTTTTAACTGCTTCCTAATTGCTATGTTCCGCCGCCCTGACGATTTCAGTAAAGCTATCTGCCTTCAAGCTGGCCCCGCCAACCAGAGCCCCATCGATGTCGGTCTGAGACAAAATTTCAAGGGCATTATTCTCATTGACAGACCCGCCATACTGAATCCGAATTTCCTGGGCAAGTTGGTCGTCGAACCACTGACGCAGTGTATGACGAATAAACTGATGAACCTCCACGGCCTGTTCCGGCGTTGCATTTTTCCCCGTACCGATCGCCCAAACAGGTTCATAAGCGATAATGATCTTATTCAG
>JAUXJX010000076.1 GCA_030624545.1 Bacteroidota bacterium
GGGCCCAAGAGTTACTTCCACCGCGTCAGCCAATATGTTAATTCCTTTTTGCAGGGCCGAACGCGAATCCATACCGAAATCTATGATTTTTGACATTTGTTTAACCCCTCCTCGGGTTAGGTTAAAGTTGGTTAGATAATGTTATAATTTCGCCAAAATGTCATTCTCGCGCATGATCAGCAGTTCCTGACCTTCCACGTCTACCGGCGTGCCGGAGTATTTTCCAAACAATATCCGATCACCACTCTGAACTTCAAGCGCAATCTTGGTTCCGCTATCGGTTACTTTCCCGGGGCCAACTGCAACGACTTCGCCTTCCTGGGGCTTTTCCTTCGCAGTATCCGGGATGATGATGCCGCCCTTAACTTGCTCCCCGGGTTCCAGCACCTTGACAACCACACGATCAGCTAAAGGTTGTACGTTCATTTAATCCCTCCATCTTTTTTGGGTTATTGTTTAAAATAGATTAGCAGTTTAGCTTGATGAGTGCTAACGAATTGTATAATATAGGCCCAAAATTCTCGAATGCAACAAAAAATTGTCGTTCCGTCTGGAGGGGCCAAAAGGCCACACATGAGGCATAGCACAAGTGGTCGGGCTAAGATAAGGTAAGCCCAATAGGAGTCAACTGTGGAAGAAAATTCTGTTACTTATGGTTGTTGATGGGTAATTCCCCCCAGCTTAATTTGGTTCGCAATACCTGGTAAAAACTATTGCCGGAACATTTCACAAGCCGTACCGGTTGTTCAGCCTTTTTTACTTGAATAATGAAGCCTTCCGGTACAGTCATGACATCCTGACCATCCACGGAAAGGAACATCTCGCCATTCTGGGAAGAAACCTTTATCTTGACAACCAAATCGTCCCGAATGATGAGTGGCCGCTGGGAAAGAGTATGGGTGCAGATCGGGGTGATTAAGATCGCCTCCATATCCGGCGCAATCAAAGGCCCACCCGCCGAAAGCGAATAGGCTGAGGACCCTGTTGGAGTCGAAATAATAATGCCGTCGGCGTTGTAAGTATTCAAATATTCATCGCCAACACTGACTTCTATCAAACGAGTTCTGGCAAATCCTCCTTTGTGCAGGACCACGTCATTCAGTGCCAGGTAATTCCCCCCATTTTGATCCCGCTCTGAGGCGATGATCGCCTGGATCGCCATGCGGTCTTCAATGTCGAAACGACCCGCGATAAGGTCATCCAGCTTATCATATAGCTCGGTTATGGAGATTTCGGTAAGAAAGCCGAATCGGCCCGCATTCACGCCCAGAATTGGTACACCCAGTGGGCTTACATCCTTTGCCGCCGAGAGGATTGTTCCGTCCCCTCCGAGAGAGAGGACGAGATCACAGTGACGACCGAGTTCTTTTGATGGAAATGATGCAAACTCAAACCGAGCGATATCAATATGCTCACTTATGTCCGAAGTAACAACTGCGTGAATATTCCGCTTTAGTAATTGATCAAACAGATTCGGAATAATTTCGATTACTTCCTCTTTCCGGAAGTTGGCGATAATACCAAATTTCATCTTATTGAGAATCTAATTGTGAGATTCGTTTGCGGGGAGATGGACATCTTATCAAATCCAATGCTTCAATTGAATTGCCTGCAGAGCAAGAGCAAAAATGAAGGATAGAAACAGGTGACCCCCGGCGGCCGCAGCCTAGGGCATTAATTCGAGTTGAAAGTCGCCATCCTCTTTCCTGGCAAGCTTCTGCAATTTGCGCTCCGCCTCTGTCAGCTTTTCCATACAATACTTGGAGAGCTGCATCCCTTCCTCGAACAGTTTGATCGACTCCTCGAGCGCCACCTCGCCCGTCTCTAGATTGGTTACAATTTCGTCCAACCGCTCGATTGCTTCTTCAAATGATTTTTGTTTCATACAGTATCTTTTATTGCCGTAGACAATGATGGTTGCCTAATGTAAGAATTCAGTGATCGGATCGCAACTATAATCTAACCCTCATTTTTCTCAGGCAGCGGCTCACTGCTCTGGAAATCCTTTCCAGGGAGGGTCTCATCTATTTTCCCTTTTGCCTGACCCTCATAGAACTGAATTCGAACCTTATCGCCGGCCTTCAATTCCTTGGCTAATTTGACCAGTTTGCCATCTTGATCCCGGAAGCAAAGACTATATCCCCGGCTCAAAATCGATTGGGGACTCAATGAAATTACCTGCTTCTGCAGATTCTCAATCTGATGTTTATGGAAATTCAGTTTGTAAGAATACTGAATCTCCAGACCTCGCGTTAGATCGTCTAATCTCTGTTGATACTGTTTGGTCACGTCTGACGGTCTGCGCAGGGCATAGCTATTCTCCAGATTGCCGACCCTCTCCCGGTAATAGGAAATTTTGTCGCGAACCAGGCGGTCAAGCTTCCCCATATTATTCCGAACAATGTCTATGAGTTCATCACGGTTCGGCACCGCGAGCTCTGCAGCTGCTGAAGGAGTCGGCGCTCGTAAATCCGCGACAAGATCGGCGATGCTGAAATCGACTTCATGTCCGACGGCAGAAATAATCGGTATCCTCGAATCATGAATCGCTCTCGCAACGACTTCCTCATTGAATGGCCACAAATCCTCAAGCGAACCTCCGCCACGACCGACAATAATCAAATCCACTGCACCAAATTGATTGAGGTCTTTTATCGCCCGTGAAATTTCTTCGGCCGCACCCTCACCCTGAACACGAACGGGAGCCAGAATCAGTTCAACACCGGGAAAGCGGCGCCCAAAAATGCTGACCATGTCGCGTATGGCGGCGCCCGTGGGAGAGGTCACGATCCCTATCTTGTCGGGAAATCTTGGAATGGGTTTTTTCAAATCCTCAGCAAACAAACCTTCTTCCCGCAGTTTTGTTTTCAGCTGCTCGAAAGCGATCTGTAGTTCACCGATTCCGGCCGGCTGCAGTTGAATAATTTCGAATTGATATTGGCCGCGCCTTTCATAGACCGACAGGTTGCCCTGGGCCAGCACCTTCATGCCGTCTTGGGGGATAAAAAACAGGCGTTGGTTGTGGCTTCGCCACATGACTACCGGTAGCTGACAATTCTCGTCTTTCAAAACGAAATACATGTGGCCGGAGGAATGTTTCTTGAAATTGGAAATTTCACCTTCGATCCAAATCGGGGGAAAGGAAGATTCCAGAATCGTCTTGATTTCACGGGTAAGTTGAGAAATAGTATAAATCTGTCGTTCGGCGGGTCGTTCGAGAGGAAACTGCATTTCAATTCTGTCTGTAGTGATCGCTCATGCCTCGGAAAGGGCAGCTTCAATAAAAACCAAGGGTAGAATTATTCTAAATGTCGTGCCTTTTTCCGGCTCGCTCTCAACTTCGATTCGCCCGTCATGCCCCTCGACAATACTCTGGGTCACAGCCAACCCAAGTCCGGTTCCGTCTCTTCTTTGGGAATAAAAAGGATTAAAAATATTATCGAGCGTTTCCTTTGTCATGCCAACGCCGGTGTCGCTTATCTCAATTGCGGCTGTCTCATCAGACAGGTAGGTCCGAATTGTGACGGTTCCGTCCTCCTTAATCGAGGATATGCTGTTTGTGAGAACATTCATCAGCGCTTGCTTCATCTGTTCTTCATCGAAAAGGAATTCCGGGATGAATGGAGACAGATCAGCCCTCAATTGGACCTTTTCATCCAGCGCAGCGTGTTGCAGGATGACGATTTCTTCGATGGCGGAGTTAATATTATGAAGCCGCTTGTTGGGTCGAGATATCTTGGTGAAATCCAGTACATTTCTTAAGATATTCTCGAGTCTCTGTACCTCTTTACTGATTATTCTGGCGCTCTGCTCGACACTTTCAGAATCCGCCAGGTCTTTCAAAATCGAGTTGGTGAATCCGCCTATTGCCGTCAAGGGATTCCGAATCTCATGGGCAACATGCGCTGCCATTTTGCCAACGGTCGCCAACTGCTCGGAGCGTACCAACTTATCTTGCATCTCGCGCAATTGTCTCAGGGTGTCCGCCAGTTCTTGAACCTTTCCTTCCAGCCTGCGATAGGCTTCTGCATTCTCAATTGCAAGGCTGGCTTGGTTTACCATCAATTTAAGGAGTGAAATACGCTCATCTCTGAGCGGGACGCCTGAATACTTATTGTCCGCAATAACCACGCCAAGGACCCGGTTTTTGGCAACCAAAGGAACCGTCACAAATTCTTCGGGATGAAAAAACTCTGCAAACGCTGTGTCCACCGTGAGACCTTCTTCCTTTAGTTGATTGCTGTTGTGTATCCATTTACTTTCCCGCGTCCGGACTGTATTCGCCAGAACATCATGTTCCTTATCAAGATGGATGTGCATCTTTCGAACCGTTGAATTGAATGGATCTTCAACATCGGGGCGGGCGAGGCCAAACTTTGTCAAAAAGTTGTCGAGATTCTCATGGTCCTTTGCTAATTCAGCCCAGATTTGTTGTGCTTCACGCTCTGAGAGTGGGCCGACACCCATGCGTCCTTCCAACAAATCCGTTTTTTCGTTAATCATGAAAATGATGGAACGGCTGAATCCAAGTGCACAACCCGCCGTGATGCTAGTCAGAATGAGATGTAGCAATATATCAAGATCCAATACACGCTGCATCGCCTCGCCAATCTGGCGCAGAACAGACATTTCATAGGCACGCCTCTCTATGTGGGTGACGTCTTCCCAAATAGAAAGGGTGCCCGTTATGTCGCCTGATTCCTCCCTGAAAGGAACGCACTGAATATTCAGCGTTAAGCGCTCCCCGACGAAATTATGAATCTCTATTGTGGGAATGGAACATGATCTCTTTGTTTGGAGAGCTTTCTCAAACAGATCCGCCACTTCCGGTTTATTAGAGATCATCTGTTCGAATATGGATTTCCCTACCATTTCCCGTGCATGTGATATGCCAAAGAACTCCAGGAAGAAGGAGTTAAGCCGGGAGATCTTTCCTTCCAGATCGACAACAATGATGCCGAGAGGCGCGTGGTCGATAATCAACTCCAAATAGTGCTTTGAGCGAGCGATCTCCTCCTTAAGCCGAATATTCCTGAGTTTAATGGGATGGGTAATTAGAACGTTTTGAATAACGTTGACCAGTTCATTCACGCCAAACGGTTTGTTCAGATATGCGGCGACTCCTTTTCTGAGCAGTTCATTCTTGAGCTGCTCGTCTCTACCAATTCCGGTTAGCATCACCACCGGGATATGTTTGAAAGGCTCGAACTCCGGACTTTCTGTAAGCTTCTCGAAAACCTTCCGACCGTCAATCCCGGGCATGCGATAGTCCAGAAGAATGACGTCCGGAGGCTCCTCTTTGATCCTGGCCAGGCCTTCCTCACCTGAATAGGTGGACGCGCATTGGTAGCCTATTCTGGAGAGCATAGCTATGCAGAGGTCGTGAAGACTAACGTCGTCATCGATAATCAAAATCTTCTGTATTGAATATGCTGATTGGTCCATGGCTTGCTTCGTGAGGAATCTGGAGGGATTATGGATCCTTCAACGAATGAGCACCTAAACCAAGGCTCCACGAAAAGCGGAGCCCAGTCCTATCGCTCGGTTAAGAATTTGGGAGGAATCTTTGTCCGTTACGGCAAAATCCTCATCTGTGAAATTGCTTTCGACTTAACTTCTTATCTTAGCTTCTTCTTATGACGATTTTTGCGCAATCTTTTCTTTCGCTTATGCGTTGATATTTTATGCCGTTTCCTTTTTCGTCCGCAAGGCAATCCAGTAACCTCCTTCTCTGATTAATGGTTTGATAAATCTATTCCGCTTTAGCTGCCAGACCTTCCTGTTGATCTACTACATATTTTCGCAACTCCGGCGAGGGCTTAAAGTGGGGCACCTTCCTAGCCGGAATCGGCACGACCACGCCCGTCTTCGGATTACGACCCACTTTGGCTTTTCGATCCTTGAGACTGAAAGTCCCGAATCTTCTTAATTCTATCCTCTCCCCTTCAGCTAGTTTTTGTGTAATGACAGCAATAACTGCATCGATTACTGAAGCTGTTTCCAGTTTTGTCAATCCTGTTCCTTCGGCAATAATATCCACAAGATTTGCTTTATTCAATTGGGAACCTCCTGTTCAGTTTTCAAATCAACCTTGCTAAACCCGGAGTTTGCTAGTCAAAAAGCCCTTCCAAAGTGAATTGGTATTTCAGCGCCGGTGTCGCGTCCAATCTTTTCAAAACCTCATCCAGATCGCCGAAAAATACGTCGAACAGCGTAAACTTCTTTTTCGGAAATCGATAGGTTTTGGGCTTGCCTTTGAGACCGGCCATTTCAGCGGCGATTCGAATCGCGTCCCCATAATCGCCGAGCAGGTCAACCAGCCCGATTTCGAGTGCTTGCTTTCCGGTGAATACCCGGCCATCTGCGAGCGACAAAACCTTCTCCTCATCCATATCCCGGTTCTCCATGACGACTTCCACAAATTGTCGATAAGCGTCATCGATGTATTGCTGAAGCTGGGCCTTTTCGGCGCTTGTCATATCGCGATAGGGCGAGCCAATGTCCTTGAACTTTCCGCTCTTGATCACATTAAACCGGACACCGATCTTTTCAAAAAGTCCCTTGAAATTTGGAATCTCCATGATTACGCCGATGCTCCCCGTGGTCGTGCCGGGATTTGCTATGATGGAGTCCGCGCCGCAAGCCACATAATATCCACCGGACGCCGCCACACTTCCCATGGAAACCACCACCGGCTTGTCCGATTCACGCACTGACTTAACGGCTTCGTAAATCTCCTGCGATGCGGCCACACCACCGCCAGGGGTATCGACTCGCAGGACGATGGCGCGAATCCCGTCGCTGTCGCGCATCCTTTCGATTTGGTGAACCGTCTTTCTGCTGTCGAGGATCACGCCTTCCAGCTCGACGAGACCGACTTTACTGCCGGAAAGTTCCAGGGAATTTCCAGTGGAGGAGATGCCAAAAATCCCCATTACAAAGAACAGAATTACGAAAAAAAAGCCGAATATGATCAAACCCCCGATAATCCAATCACTTTTTTTAGCCATATTAGCAATTCCATTCCATTTTCGAAAAAACGCATATAGTATAGTAAAATTCGGCTGGTTTGTCAACAACAAATCTCCTTCAATTTCTGTAAGTTAGCGGGATTTCGTGAAAGCGACCGCCTGGTTTTAAGCACTGCCTCAATGTGTTTGGGGAAATGCCAGATATTCCCCCGGTATCATTCAGCCAGAATCTGGATTTGAATGAGTCAACCGTTTCTTCAGTTCCCATAAACGCCGTGTGAGAAGAACCGGATAAATCTCCGGGTCGATCAGCTGTCTTACGCCGGACTCAAGCCGCTCTTCATCTCGCCGGCGAGTTTTTCTCATCTCTTCGATAGAAGGAAGTTCATAGACGAGCTTTCCCTTATCCATGATGCTGACGAGTAGGGGTTCGATTTCACCTATGTCACTAACGGGGATCGACTGGCGCCGCTCGGCTTCGAAAGGATGATACGACTCGATTGTATCCATCGTTCTGGGGTTTTCGTCCTCGAGGCTCAAGAGATCTGCTATGGCTCTCCCTTCCTTATTATATAGACGCCAAACACCTTTTTTGCCGGGAATTGGCGACTTTTCGGGAGAATCGGAAATCTTCGTGGCCGGAAGCCATTGGTCGTCTTTTTGCACCGCCACCAGCTTATAAACGCCGCCCAACGCGGACGCGCCTTCGGAAGTGATCAGTTTGGTACCTAC
>JAUXJX010000551.1 GCA_030624545.1 Bacteroidota bacterium
GAATGATCAAAAGCGTAACCTCATTCTCGATTCCGTATTCCAGCGAAGCTAACTGTTCTCTTCGGAGAAAATTCTCAACCAGATCCGCCGACAAAATTGCGACGGATCTCAACCGAATATCGAGCTCGGATTCCAGTTGGCTGCGCATTTGATGAAGAAAGAAAAAATTGGCCACGTTGAACAAGACCAGCAATAGCAAGAATCCCCCAACGATCATTATAACGGAAAGACGCCTGCGTTTGATAATGGTTTGAAGCTGCCTCGACCAGGACTTTTCAGGAGCTGATTTATCCGAATTCTGACGATCACTCATTCTCATCGGTCTGGTTGAAGATTTTCATCCATTGTGCCAATTCTGCCTTACTCATGTCCGCTTGCTTTCCGTCCTCATCCGGTTTGGCCTTTACGCCGAGATGCTTTCTGTAAAATTCCTCCGACCGCAGAACCTGGGCGCGATACGTTTTCGCATATTGCAGGATACTATTGTCGGAGGAAACCACCAGGACGTTTGTTGGATTTTCATGCTTCTGAAGCATTCGTTTTATCAGGGTATCTGCCGTGACCGGCTTGATTGAATAGGTGACGCTGATTCCGCCAACGTTCCGGCGGCTCGGTTGGCCAACTCGATCCCCATCAAACACCAGGGATATCTTAATCCGCTTTCCGGACCTAAGCAGATTTAGTTTGTGGATCAAAACCTCCCTGGCTTCTTCGGGATTGCGGCCCATAATCTCGCGCAGATCGCTCGCCCTGTGAAGCAGATTATGGCCATCTATGATGATTTCAGGATTCATCGATAGCCTACCCATGCCCATCAAATTCTCGGGCTAATCTTCATGATTCTTCAATCGGCCGATTCAAGCGACGATTATCCGGATTTCTTGCATCAAAAGAATTCATTCCCGGGATAAAAACAGCTCTAATTTAGCCGCGCGCCACTGCTTCTGCAAATGTTTTTGCTTGACGAGAGACCGCTATGAAATGGATAGATATCCATGTTTTCTCGCCACTACTTGCCAGATTAATCTAAGCTCCGTCATCTATCATTACCAACAAAATGTACATCCTGGTGCGGCAATTCGTACCAAACGGTACATAAAATATCCGTTTTGATAAGGAATTCCAAAGGATCTTGCTTGTTTTGTGCTCAAGGTAGGAAGAATTTCGTTTTTCCAAAAATGGCACAGAGTTTGACATATCACGGCGCAGAGAATCAATAGGGCCCCTAGAATGGATTCGGAAAACAGAAAACCATAGAACACCTGAAAAGGAGGTAGACAAAATGAAAAGGAATCGATCATTCAAGTTAATGATGGCCGCTTTGTCACTGGGATTACTCATGGGCTGTTCCCAAGATCCCGCATCCGTTGATTTAGATACTGATGAAGATGCCATCCGTTTTTTGGTGGAAGAGAATGAGGATTATCTTACGACAGCCGGAATCAATGACGATGGCGCACAGCCATGGGTGTATTCCATTGATGGCTTTGGCAAGACATCCGATCTGATCACACCTCTTCGATTCGGTCGCAGGGGCACATTTCGGCTCGAGCATTTCTCTGTTGACCGCGTTGGCGACAGCCTTGCCGTGGCAACCATCATAAAATCCTTTAATGGCAAGTTCTTTATTCTTGCTGAAGACAGCACGGACAGTGTCGCGCAGGGGAAATTATACGCCAAGGATATGGAAAACGAGATTGTCAAGAAAGCAATATTCAAAAAGGTTGGCAATCACGAAAATCGCCGGAAGAATTGGAAGTTGAAGCGCGTGTCCGGCACGGCGGCCAGGAGCCCGGAAACGACTCTTTCCTTCGAATACATCACGGTCCAAAATTCCGATGGCCAGGAATGGAAGATTGAAGACCCGCTTCAATTCATCCTCGATCTCGAAGCGATTCCTAGACTGCAGCATCGCGACACGGTAAAAGTATTTGTCGAAATAAACAACTCTGCTCCTTATGTAAACAATCCCGGCGAAACCGTCCTTCTGCGCTACCGGAATGACAGAAGAATGCACCGCGCAAGGAAGGGCCTGAACGATGATGGCGTCTTCCCGGATGAGACGGCAGGCGACGGCATCTACAGCGGGTACTGGCTGGTGGGCCAAAGACGCGGCCTATACCATGCCTTTGTGGACGCCATAGATAACGGCACAATCTATGATGACCTCCTCCCATATAACTCTCTGGTCTGGGGATTTCCATACATCGTCAAATAGGGCAGTTGCCGGGAATGGCGGGGGAGCTTTGGCTCCCCCTTAATGATTCCATGATGACGCCTGAATGAGGATAATGATGTTGATGACAAGAAAAGGCAGTTCGGATGCAGCAGTGAGAAACAAGCCGTGCGAATTCATTAAGAAAACATATTTGCAGGCCGATTCTAAACCGGGCACTCCTGAACCATTCGTTCTAAAGAATATGCAATTTTTACAAAATGAACCGGCAGTACAATTGGTCATTAATCCATAAAAAAAGGAGATTATGCGATGAGAAAGATAACAAACATTTTTCGGCTAATGTTGGTGTTCGCATTGACGTTCGTTGGACTCAGAAACGCACAAACCACGCTCAGCGATGTACTGAAAA
>JAUXJX010000239.1 GCA_030624545.1 Bacteroidota bacterium
CGAGTGTTCGTCATCCGCGCACGGGAACGGGCTTCTCCCAGGACGGAACACGGCTTTTTCTGTTCACGGTCGATGGCCGCCAAGCTGGCCACAGTGCGGGTATGACGTTATACGAAATGGCGGATTTCATGCTCGGTCTTGGCGTCTACCAGGGCATCAACCTAGACGGCGGCGGTTCGACAACCATGGTGATCGGCAGCAAGGTTGTCAATCGGCCATCCGATGCGACTGGCGAGAGGCCGGTAGCGAATGCGCTGTTGGTAATTTCAAAGGAGAGGCCGGACAATCGCAGCAACGAAAACTCACCGCGAAGGCGCGAAGAACGCAAAGACTGAATCCTTCGCGCTCTTTGCGTCTTGGCGGTTCAACAAGCAATTACAAGTCTACCTTCGTATTCACAAACACCTGCCTCTCCGCGGCGGGGAAGAAGGCTTCTCCTTCACCGTGGGCGATGTACAAGGAGTCGAAGATATTCTGAACGTGCAACTGAATGGTTAGTCCGGCAAGTCCCACACGATTCCCCAAATCAAATCCAATCATCCCATTGGCCGCTGTATAGGAATCAACCATGTTTTCGTCGTTCTTGAAATTGTCCGTATACTGCTGACCCACATGCTGCATCGCAAACGATGCGGTGAAACCCTTGTTTTGATAGGTGATCCTCGCATTTGCAAGAAGATCGGGAAAACCCGCGATTGGGTTTCCATCCAACGAGGTTGGCGTGCCGTCGCCGGCATAAACCGTGTATTTCTTGAGCTCATTGTTGCTAAAGGATAAATTGGCGACCGCGGTTAACTTGGAGGAGAAAGTCACGCCGCCGCTCAGTTCAACGCCGGTATGAAGCGTGCGTTCCGCATTACCGGTGATGGGCTGGCCAAAACGGTCAAGCTGGCCCTTTTTGATAATCTCATCCTCAAAATCCATATAAAATAGATTGATATTGGCAAAAAATGAATCCGTTTTGTAGCCCAGTCCAACTTCAAAATCATTCAGTGATTCCGGCCCCACCAATGGCTCGTCAAAGTTGAAGCTGCCATCCGGGTTGCGTTTAAATTGTGGAACGATGGCGCCCCAGCTAGCGGGGGTGCTGGCTTCGGCGGCGTCATAGAGATTCTTCAATCTCGGCTCGCGGCTGGTGCGGGAATAACTGAAAAACATGCTGGTATTCCGGTTTAGACTATAGTTGATTCCCACGCGTGGATTGAGAAAATTATAAACCTCCTCGAAATCCGTCCTGATGAACTTCTCATCATAAAGTTGGTAGCGCAGGTGATTGAGCTGCAAATCGAATGTTCCCATGATCCGCTCACTGAAGCGATAGCGGCTGTGAACGTAGGGAGAAATGATATCCTTGGCGCCTTTGTATTCGTAATACCTTCGGCTGCCGATGTAGTCGTGCCCACTGTATTCACCAGAAACCGCCTTGGGAAGTTCGGTAGAGCCCTCCTGAATCCGGCCCCAGTGGAGCGAGCGATGAATTCGGATTTCGCTGCCCAATACTACAGTTGCCTTATTATTGTGCCAGGTCAGGTAAGGCAGCCAGCCGATCTGTTTGTTATCTACATAGGCACGAATCAGCAAATCGTCGACAAAAATTGTTTCGGGATCGAACTTATCCGAAAAGCCGTATTCCGGCGTGAGGCGAAAATAGGAAGCGGGTGCCCAGGAACCGTCAGAATCGAAAAAGCCATAGCCACGGATACCAAACAAAGTGTTGTTCAGAACAAGGTCATCTTTTATTTGATACTGGTGAAATAATTCCAGATGGGGCTGGTTAAAATTTTCTAATTCATCGGGACGAACGATTGGATTATCCCGCCGGGTTTCTTTGTTTTTCGCCGCCTCTTTGGAAATCCCATAAAATGCCAGGTGATCTTCTAATGGTCCGCCATAGGCATGCAGCCGCAAGGTGGATCTCTTGCCAAAACGCGCCGCCCCGAAGAAATAGCTCTTGAAATCGACCCAGGATCGATCCCGGTAGCCATCCGTTTTGATCTGAGAAAACCTCCCGAACAGGACATATTTGTTTTTCAACAGACCGCTGTTGGCTGAGATGGAATATTTACGAGTATCGTAACTTCCTGAACCGGCGTACGCGGAGATACTGCGTTCCGGCGAGAAGCGGGTGGTGATGATATTAACCGACCCGCCAATTGCCGGCGGTCCGTAAAATGCGCTACCCGCGCCACGCTGCACCTGAATATCCTCCACATTGCCGAGAAAGTCTGGAAAATCGACCCAGTAAACATTGTGATCCTCAGGGTCGTTTTGGGGAATGCCGTTAATCATCACGGAAATGCGGCGCTGCCCGAAGCCGCGGATGGAAAGATAATTGTAGCCGATGCCGCTCCCGCCCTCGGAATAAAACGTCGTTGAGGGCAGCTCGCTGAGCATGACCGGGACATCCTGGGTATGATAAGTATTCTCAATATTCTCACGACTTAGCGTGCTGAAAGCGGCGGGAGTTTCCCCCTCTCTGGCTCGTGTGGCCGTCACCACAACCTCCTGGCCGGGCAGGATGACCGGAGTTAATTCAATATTCCGGACAATCTCAAATTTAGTTAGGACGACGGATACTTCCTCATATCGATAGCCTATGTAGCCTACCTGCAATATATACTCCCCAAACGGAACACCCGTAATCTCGAATTTTCCATCTCGCCCCGAGATAGCGCCAATTGGCGTGTTCTGCAGGGAGATGTTGGCTGCGGCAAGGGGCAGGCCGGTCTGTCCGTCCAATACCTTGCCTGTGATCTTCCCCTTCTGTTCTTGTCCAAACAACAGGCCCGGCAACGAGAAAGCTAAAGCGATAATAAGTATTATTTTCTTCATTTCAGCCTCCAATTTTGAGTGCTTGATTCCAAAATAAAAAAGCCACAACACAGGGAGGGTTTTGCGGCTTCAAAAAAGATTGCGTTTCCCTGCGCTGGCATTATCCAGATCAGGTTCAAAGGGTGTGTTCTCAGCCCTCATGGTGGAGAGCACCCCGAGATTATTTTACAATGAACTGTTATAGTTTATGGAAAAATTGGGGGGATTGCAATGGAAAATGCCCTCTTTTTGACTCGCGCAGAGGCGCAGGGGATTTATTAATTCTCCTACAGACGGGTTTTCAGTTTGACGCCAGTGGAAAGCTTAGAGGTCGCATGACGATGCACAAATATGCGTTTCTCTGCACCTTCGCGCCTCTGCGCGAGAAAAGAAACTCAAATCTTGATAAAAATCTTCTTTCTATGCATCCAGCTTACAATCCCCCACCAGAGCAGAATATTTAGAATCGCATAGAGCAGCGAACCGAGCCAGTTACCGAAGACAGGTGTAATCAAGTCATTATAAAGAAAACCCTTGATTGAAATCTGGGTGCCATCAGCCAGATTGAATTTCCACCAGTAGAAATTCTTGGCCAAAAATGACGAGCCGGCAAAGGCCAAGATGGAATTGCTGCCGAAGGCGACGAAGCCCTTGGTCAATTTGGTGTTGCCTTTGATGTCAATCCACCAATAGCTTACGGCCAGGCAGTGCAGGGCCATTCCTGCAGTGAAAACGGCATAGCTGCTGGTCCAGAGCGCTTTGTTTAGCGGCATCCAGTGCTGCCAGAACATGGTAAGCAAAAGGGCCAGTGCGCCGGCGATGAACATACCATTGGTTTTCTCCAGCGGCGTGCGCTCGGTTCGCAGCCACTTGCCGGTAAAGTAGCCAAACATGACGGTCGCAATTGCGGGCAAGGTGCTAATGATTCCTTCCGGATCGAAGTCCGGTTTCCACAAATGGCCCTTCAGGAGCAGGTTATCCACGTACTGGGCTAAATTGCCGCCGAGCGCCCAAACGTCTTCGCCTTTGCCCGGAAATGGAATGAGGGTCATGAGCCCCCAATAGCCGAAGATGAGCGCCAGCGTGGCAATGATTTGGCCTCTGGTCTTGAGATGAATGGCGATCATGGAGGCGAAGAAATAGCAGACACCGATGCGAGGCAGAACGCCTGGAATTCGCATGCTGCCAAAGTCGAATCTCGGGTAGAGTGTGAGCAGCCAACCGAGTCCGATGATGATGAGCGAGCGTCGAACGATTTTCCAGTAGATCGGCCATCGCCGGTTGTCAACAGCCATCCTTCTGCCGAAGGAGAAGGCCATGGCCGTTCCAATGATGAATAGAAAAAAGGGGAAGACCAGGTCGGTAGGGGTGACGCCATGCCATTCGGCATGGGCCAGCGGTCCGAGGACATGGCTCCAACTGCCCGGGTTGTTGACCAGGATCATCAATACGATGGTTGCGCCGCGAAAGGCGTCTAATGAGATGAGACGGTCTGAATTCATATCTATTGTTGGATTTTTGGGATCAAGTAGGGCCACGGTGCGCCGTGACCCCCACAGGTAAATGACGTCATTTCAATGATTCCATACCCTGCCAACAATCCACCAGCCCACCGAAATCACCAGGCCCGGATATATCGGCTCGATGCCAAGCAAATAGGCGGGCTCACCTGCATTGCCGCTTACATAGCCCCAAATCAACCATAGCACCGAAAAGGCGCTCGTAACCACCATCATGCCAAAGGTTGATC
>JAUXJX010000539.1 GCA_030624545.1 Bacteroidota bacterium
AGCGTCCATTATTCATAGATTCTTGCCACCAAGGCACCAAGTCATTAAGAACATAGCACTTATGCCATAGTGTGTAAAAAATTGAGTTTTTTTGACTAATTTTTGAGGATCTCAACTTTTCTATATTTTTCAATCTTCATGACTTTGTGGCTATGAATTATTCAGGTTAGGAATTGATCTTGGCGCCTTTGCGTCTTTGCGCGAGAAAATACTTCTTCTTCGGAGTAACGGGTAAAGGCAACAAAGACCAATCCGGTCAAAATTGGGTTCGGGCAGATCAAAAATGCGACTTCTTATATTCCGAGTACTTGGCAAAGATTCTTCCCACATAATTTTGCGTCTCACGGGGAAGATGGCTTTTCACGGCAGCCCACTGACTCAATGAAGCCGCCCGCCTTTCGGCCCGCAACACTCGGCTGCGGCCGGCGTTGTAGCTGGCAAAAGTGAAGGCGATCCGGTTGGTCCCTTCCTTATTCTTCCACAGATTATAGAGTCTCCGGTCGTACAGGCAGCCAAGAGCAATATTCTGTTCAGGTTTGAGCAGCATCGTCTCCTCGACCCCCAAATGTCTGGCAGTGCCCGGAAGAATCTGCATCAAACCAACGGCGCCCATCCCGCTTCTTGCCTCAACTTCAAAGCGGCTTTCGACAAATATCTGCGCCGCGATGAGCCGCCAATCGAATCCATATCTGCGGCTGTATTTTTTGATGATGGCATCGTAGCGCGAAAGACGTTTCGCCGGGAAAAAAGAACTGCGCGTCTCATTTTCAGCTTTCCCCTGGAGTGAGTCGGCGACCATGAAATCGGCCAGATCATTGGCTTTCTCAGTGCCTGTGCATCCGGCCAAACACAGGGCAAAAGCGACCAGGCTACATCTGACCGATGACATAAGCCAATCCCAGGAACAAAGAGGCGATCATGATTGCCAGGCCGACGTTGTGTTTTTCCGCGATCTCCTTGCGTACATCCAGTTTTTCCAGCCAATCAAATAACCTCCAGGTAAGAAAACAGGCCACGGCAAAAAATACGGCCTTCAAAATAACATAAGTAAAATTCAACAAATAAGTCTGGAATAAATCCTTGAACATTTGATCCTCCTCCCTTGGCGGGTCAGCTACGGGTTCGGTACAAAAAAATGCAGTTGGCTTTCATATATTAGAATTTACCAACTGCATCGCTAAATGGAAAGAGAAATTTTTGGCTGAATCTGTATTTGCTATTTTGGCGGTGCCTTTTCAGTTTGGACAATGTGTTAAAAAGATCTCAGCATATTTGTTGCAGCAAGGATTCGTCAATTGATGCACCGTCGATCCTTAGCATGGGCGACTCTAATTCCAGCTGCCGGAATCAAGCATGTTCCCCTGCGTATCCCAGGCAGTCCAGGACCCGGCGCCGGAAGCGTCCCAGATCGCTTGGTAGACTTTCACGCCATTTTCCTTAACCTCGAGAGAACCGGATTTACTGGGATGATTCATTACATCGTAGAGCCGGCTTACATCGTTTAAATTAAGGGTTCCAAACCGCTGCTCATTATCATCTATTTCCCATGTAAATTGGGCCATCTCTGTTGCAGAGTTTTCTGCGAAGAAACGCCAGGTCCCACTGGCTCCATCCATGTCTGAATTTCCTCTCATGGCCACCCAGTTGTTGTAGGTAACTGTGCCATCGCTGCCATTGAGTGTGAGAGTCCAGTCGACCGTCCCGTTTGCGATCTTCCTTGCTTCGATGAGAGCATTAAATTGTCCATAAGTAACTTCCCAGGAAAATTTGTTTTCATCGGCTTCGGGAGAGAGGAGGTTTGCAAGCGAGAGGTAGTTAAACGCTGTGGCTGTTTTGCCATTAAAAAGACCAAGACTTGTACCCAACTCCTGGGGTGCATTCGGAGAATCGGGACCTCTAAAGATAATCAATTGGGGAATATTTGGCGCGACCTCCTCATCACCGACCGGGTTATCCTTGTTAAAGCAACCCATTCCGAAAAGCAAAGCTGATAAGACCAGCGCACCCAATGATGTGATTTTCATTTTTGCCGCCTCCTCTGATATATATTGATAAATCATCTAATTTCTTTCCAATACGATTTGGCCAAGAACTGCTACACGGAATCCTAAATACCTATCGGCAAATTTAGAATCAACTTGAGTTGCCAAATCAGAAGGCCGAAATTCTCTCCAGGTGTGATTGAGTAATCGAGGAGATGATGTGATTAAGGAGACTGGGAAAATTGTGAACATCGAAAGTTAGACGTTCCATCACCTTTGGCCGGTCAGTCTTACCAGGAAGTTGCAGATCTGTTTCGTTTGCTATTAGGGTAATCCTGCTAACACCGCGATTAGGAGGCTGTGTGAAAACTCTCTTAACCACGGATTGACACGGATTTTCCTGTCCGTTCGGCTGAACCTTCGAAGGGAATCTTTCTAAAAAACAACACCCTTAATATTGATCCAAAAAAGATCCCCTCTGCCTGCCCGACGCTGGCGGGAATGACGAAATACCACTTATGTGCAACTTGCCCACTCAAATATCTTGAGTGTTCACGCAGTCTCTCAAGTCGAGCTACAAAGCATCAACCACTTCATTCGAACAAGACCGGATCGAATGTGAATTCCAGATCGACAGGGATGTCATTGAGCGAATTGATGAGTG
>JAUXJX010000257.1 GCA_030624545.1 Bacteroidota bacterium
TAGATTGGGAAGATTACGAAATATTGGGGATTTTAGATGCCGACAGAGGAATACTTGAAAGGGTGAGCCGGCATAATCACACTTCGAGAACAATGCGCAGATAATCTGTTGTACGACAAATGTGTTATACAACAAAATTGTCGTTGTGAAGACTATTGGATGCGGAGCGATTCTATTTAGAAGAGCGTCTAATCCCCAACTTCTTCATCCTCGCCTCAAGAGTAGTCGGCTTCATGCCCAAAATTTTTGCTGCGCCCTTTTCCCCGCTCACACGCCAGCCGGTCAGCTCCAACATATCGAGGATATGCTCCTTCTCGAGCTCTTCCAGCGTCGGGGTTTGCGAAGCTCCGGACGAACCTGTGCTCTTCGGCAGCCAGTCACCTAATTCGAGCTGCTTTCCGCTACTGACGATCACTGCTCGTTCAATGACGTTCTCCAATTCGCGGACGTTTCCCGGCCAGCGATACGCCTGCAGCATGTCCATCACCTTTTGTGGGATGGACTCTATCTTTCGGCCAATCTTGGTGCAATATTTTGCCACAAAATGGTTCACGAGCACGGGAACGTCTTCTTTGCGCTCACGAAGCGGCGGGCTTGTGATCGGAAAGACATTGAGCCGGTAATAAAGATCTTCCCTGAAATCGCCATTTTCTATCGCTTTATCGAGATCTCGGTTGGTGGCGGCGATGACGCGAACGTCAACCTTGATGGTATTTGGATTGCCGAGGCGCTCTATCTCCCCTTCCTGCAAGACCCGCAGCAGCTTGGCCTGCAATTCCAGGGGCAAGTCGCCGATTTCGTCCAGAAAAATGGTTCCGCCATCGGCAAGTTCGAACCGTCCGATTTTGCGAGCCAGCGCCCCGGTAAAAGCGCCTTTCTCATGGCCGAAGAGTTCACTCTCGATGAGGTTCGCCGGCAGGGCGGCGCAATTGACCTTGACCAACGGCCGGTTTCTGCGGATACTGATGCTATTAATCTCGCGGGCGAGCAGCTCCTTGCCGGTGCCGGTCTCACCAAGAATTAGAACCGTGGCGTCCGTGGAAGCAACCTGCTCCACTTTTCGCAGCACCTTTTTGAGCGCGTCGCCGCGACTGATGATATTCTCAAAGTTGTGATCAATCTTGATCTCTTCCTGCAGATAGATGTTCTCAGCCTCAAGCCGATTCTTCAATCTTTCTACCTCTGCGAGCGCCTCCTGAAGTTCCGAGGTCCGCTGCTTTACCAATTCCTCCAACATCTCTTTTGCTTCCCGCTGTGCCCTCTCAGCCCTCTTGCGATCTGTGATATCACGCACCATGGCAACCATGCGGGATTTCCCCTCTATATCGATTATAGAAGCGGAAATTTCCGCCGGCAGAGATTTTCCCGACTTGGTCAAGCAGCAGAGTTCATCGGTCCAGCCCTTCTCCTGTTCAAAAACAGATTCGACGAACGCCAGAAACTGGGGCATCTCATTTGGATGGATTGCGGACATGGGCGTGGCTAACAGCTCTTCGCGGGAAAATCCAAGCATTCTGCAGGCCATTGGATTGGCATCAATAATTTTGTCTCGACCTGGGTCGATTATGAATATGGCATCATTGGAATGATCAAAAATTCTCTGGAATCTTTCCTCACCTTTGCGGAGTGCTGCCTCGGCTTTCGACTCCAGTTCTTCATAGGCTCTTCTTAACTCGTCCTCAACGGCTCGGCGCTCCGTAATATCTCGAATAAAACAACAAATGAATTCTTTGCCGTCAAATGCGATGAAGTAGTTTGTTACCTCGGTTGGAAATTCGTCACCATTCTTTTTTTGAAGTTGAAAATAGACTGTGAACGTCTTCTCCTCTTTGATCTTTGCCCAGAGCCAGGGGCAGGTGTCTTCCTGAATATCAGGGCTGATATCGTAAGCAGTAAGGGAGAGAAATTCTTTACGCGAATATCCGAGGCTTTGACAGGCAGCTTTGTTTACACGGTGGATGCTGCCGTCTGAACCGAGCCAGATGATAGGATCTGAGACCTGTTCAAAAGTCCGATCGGGAAGGCCCATTATTTCTTCGGATTTTGCCTTCATTCAATCCCCTCTCCTGATCTTCTTCATCGTCCTTCAAAGACCCTGTGACCCCAGGGTTCAAGCTCAAGGTTTGAGTTTTCCGACAGCGATACGGTACTATCGCCAAACACATCGGTGTAGTCTCCGGCGAATAGCTGCCCGCTAAAGGTGATATTTCGCACATCGCCGGAAAGATTTAGGACGACAAAAACCCTATCATCCTCCTTTTCCCTAATGAAGGAATACACCAAATCATCATTCGAAGTCTTTACGCGTACAACCGGACCGCCGCGGTCGCCATGCCGCAGGGCCGTATTCGTTTTTTTTAGATCGAAAAGAGTGGTATACAATTCCGTGAGCTCATGATCTCGCCAATCAATCGGATCCTTTTCGAAGAAATCGAGCCGTTTATTCAACCCTGCCTCCTGGCCGCTATAAACCCGAGGCATGCCGTTGAGGGTAGCCGCGAGAACCGCGAATGTTTTCACTCCACCCCCCAATCGCTCGAAGACGGTACCGTTCCAGGAATTCTCATCGTGGTTGGACGTAAAGTACATGCGAAAGGCATCATCCGGATAATTCACGGCCTCCCCGTCAAGATACGCATCGATATCGGCCGGCCCCTTGCTGCCAATGGCAATGCCATTCGTGAGATTGAACAGGTCCCAGCTGTAGGTCATATCGAACCCTTGCTCGTGGAGCTCCGGCGCCGCTCCCTCGGCCAGCATGAACACCGGCTTGATCTTGTCCAGTTCAGCCTGCGCGGCATTCCAGAAATCTATGGGGACCATTTCCGCCACATCGCAGCGAAAGCCGTCGATATCCGTTTCCTCAACCCAGAATTTCAAGGCGCTGATCATATATTCCCGCAATCCGGCATTGTCATAGTTCAAGTCAATCACATCAGCCCAATCTGCGACGGGCGGGACAAAACTACCATTCTCGTCCCTTGTATACCAATCAGGATGTTCAAGGGTGAGCGGATTGTCCCAGGCCGTGTGATTCGCCACCCAGTCTATGATCACATACATGCCCAAATCATGAATTTTGTTAACCAGCGATTTGAATTCATCCAGTGTCCCATGTTCCGGGTTTACCGCCAAATAATCCTTCACGGAATAATAACTGCCCAAACTGCCCTTGCGATTCTTCTCTCCTATTGGGTGTATAGGCATAAACCAAAGAATGCCGATATCCATATCCTTCAACCTTGTCAGATGCTTTTCAAATTCCACAAAAGTACCAGCCGGAGAGTATTGCCTGAGATTCACCTCATAAATGCTCAGATTGTAACTCCACTCTGGATGTTCTACCTGACTCTCTGTTACTCCCAAAGTGGATTGCTCGACACCACAGGAGGACATCAAAAGGAGAATCAAAACAAAGGCTATGAGGAAGCCCTTGGATTTTGTTTTCATGATCTGATTCCCTTCATGTTCATCATTATCCTGTGCACTCTTGGGCAAACTTTCGCATGCCTCTGAATTCTCTGATCTCCAACTAACGTATGGACATTTCAATTTAATCGCAAGAGAATTAGTTTGATTGAATCAGGCGATCTGAATTTGGCATCAAGGTTTTCGAGCCAAAAAATGTTGCAATGTGGAATAAAAATCTTGCAGGATTGTTGTTTAATTCATATTGTGTAAACCTGTTCGAAAATTCCTTTGGCATTTATTTCACTTGCAAATAATAGGTGCTTGTTAAAACATGATATAGGAGCGTGATGTCAGGATAATCTTGGTGAACCCTGAACCGGAACCGAACTGCTCATACGAATTCATGCTGAGACGCCTTACTCTTGCTGAGACTGTTTTCACCTTGAAAAATAAAACGATTGACATTGCGCTCCGAATTATTTATTTTGGCACCCGTTAGGATTCATATTTAACGCTACTACATTTCCTCACGCAGGCAAGGCAGCTCCAATCCAATTTCTGAAAGTCGGGGATTTCACCTAAGAGTCTTGATGTTTATCAAGAATCCGCATAATATTCTTTTAATTTCGCCTAATCTTTTTATATTGATGACGCATGGTAGTAGCCGCGCAGTAGGGGAAAATGTTCGATGAGACGTTGAGAGGAGATCACATGTGTGTACAAAGGATCACAAATGTCGGCCGCCTGGTTATTCCTGTGATTCTTTCGTGTGGCCTGTTTTTTACAGTCCCACATGCGAGCGCTCAACAGGTTGGCAATGTAACCGGAGCAATCGTTTCCTCCGACACAGATCAACCGCTGCCAGGGGCGAACGTGACCGTTGTCGGATCGATTAGAGGTGCCAGTACAAATATAGAAGGTCAATACAGCCTGAAGTTGGTGCCCGGCACCTA
>JAUXJX010000496.1 GCA_030624545.1 Bacteroidota bacterium
CAACTTATAGCATTAGTGTGTAGAAACTGAGTTTTTGAACTAATTCTTTGAGGACCTTGATTCTTCAATATTTTTCAATACTTTGTGTCCCTTCGACGAAGCTCAGGACATGCTTCGTGCCTTCGTGGCTATGAATTATCCAGGTTAATAATAAAGTTCACATCTTTTGCTGATTTCTATATTCTCTATCCTTTGCGTTCTTTGCGCCTTTGCGTGAGTGAATTATTCAAGTTAGATGAAAACAGCCGGGGAGACGATGCCATCGAACACACCGAGAGTTCGGCGGAGGGTGGCTTTGTGCACCGGCGAAGTTTCATTTTCAATTGAATTCATGTGTAACCCTTGCAGTTTGTGGACGAATGAACAAAAATGCATAATCCGCCTCAATATAACCACTGAACAAGAGGAAATAAAGCTCTAAAACGGGCAGGCTATATTACGGTCCCTGTGAAGGTATCTAGCTTACTGCTTTGCCAAAACGTGACGGAAGTTCCTGATGGCAAATATGAAAGTGGCCCAGGGGTTGCGTCGCTCGCTTTTGATGTAGACAAAGAAATAAAAAAGTCCAAACCACCAGACAAAAAGCCGGTTTGGCTTCAGACGAATAAGGTGCTTTATGATCGGGAATGTTGCCGGCCATAACACTGCAGTCTGGAAGAATTTCTGCAGATTGCATATCTCCATTATGTTCGGCATTTTCAGATCGGATTTGATGAAAAATGATGTTGAGAGGCCGCTCGGTTCGAACTGCTCATCCAGATATCCTTTCCTAAGGGCATATTTCGTTAGTTCAGTTCCGGGGAACGGAGAAAAGATCGAGCACCAGGGATAGTCCGCCTTAAGCTTGATGTTTAGTTCGACAGTAGAAATGGCATCTTCGAGGGTTTCTTCCGGCAGCCCCATTATATTGTAAGTTCTAAACTTTATGCCCGCATCATGGAGCAGCTCGGCAGCACGTATGATCTGTGCGTCTGTGAGCTGCTTCTTCAGGACGATATTCCGGAGCTTTTCGTTGCCGGACTCTACGCCAAAAAAAACGGACCGACAGCCGCCTTCTGCAAGTCTATAAGCATATTCGTCATCGGATGCGACAATATCCGCACGCACCAGACAAATGAAATCCAGGCCCACTTCCCGTCTGTAAACCGGAAGGAAATCATACAGCCAGCGTTTACTCATCCCGAAAACGTCGTCCGCAAAATAGATGATCCTCACGTCAGTTTCGCTTTTGAGCTGTTTGCATTCTTCTATAACTTTGTCAATTCTGCGGATACGAACATACTTTCCCTTACCTCGGTAGAGCTCACGCATGGCGTCTTCAAAGCAAAAGGTGCAATGGAATGGACAGCCTCTGGAAGTGATAACGTTTCTCACTGATCTGTCAAAACGCTTATTCAGGGTGTCATAGAGATGTCGATCGGGAAATGGATAGTCATCAAGATCTCGGCGCAGATCCCGAAAGGGTTTATGAACCAGTCCGCCATTTTTCTTGAGCGCTAAATTTGGGACATCATCAAACGGTTTACCCTGATCGATCCGATCCATCACATCAAGCATCGTTTCTTCGCCTTCGCCTCGTGCGATCATATCCACCGGCTCTTCTTCAGCAAATTTTGGGAAGAAGGTAGGATGCGCACCACCGAAAACATTTGGAATACCATACGAATGTTTTATCTCGGCAGCCATTTCGCGGCCCCAGCTATGGCTTCCGCTCATGACAGAAAAACCGACAATGTCCGGACGATAATCATCAATAATCGAAGAAAAGTCTGCCAAAGTTTGGCCGAGTGCAAGCTGGCATTCATGGGCGTTTTGTTTGACCATGGATGAAATATACATCGGCCCGAGAAATTCGTACTCCAGATTTTGGAGAAAAAGAAGTCGCGCCATCTGATAATTCCTAAGGCCGGAATACTAATAAGAAAAATCTCAACGTTCCAACCTACGTACTAAAATAATTCCTCAAAAGAGACAGCCCCTGACGCATCTGAATCCTAAGATCGCTCCAAGCGTCAGTGTGGCCCAAAGTTAATTGCTTTAATCTCGCGCCGACATAATTCGAATTCAGATAAAACTCCTTAATCGCCTGCCTTTTCATCGCGGCGATCTGTTGTCGTGTCAAGGTCAGCGATGGCATGGCGACCGAGCCGCCGGATTGGTCCATGACTTCGAACTCGCTATCGATCAAGCCGAGTTCCAGAGCATTATCGCGCAATGGGGTGTCCATCCTCGGCACAGCCACATTGAATGAGGCAAAATCGGGGTCGACTTTTCTGAGGAATTTCAAGGTATCCGCAAATGTAACCTCTGTCTCCTCGGGAAGGCCGATAAGAATTGTGGCAACAGTTCGAATGCCATGCTTCCGGCAAAGCTGAAATCCTCTCCCAACCGCTTGCTTGTCATAGCCTTTTTTGACCGATTTTAGGATATTGTCGCTGCCGCTTTCCAAACCGAGGATGATGGTGTGGCAGCCCGCCTTTTTCATCAGGGCAAGTAAATGGTTATCGACAATGTCCGGACGGCTGAAACAAACCCAGCCAAATTTCTCATTAAAGGTTGCCATCTCTTCAAGCAACTCACAGGCCCGCTCTTTTTGAATACCAAAAGTCTGATCCAGAAAAAAAAGTTCCCGAACTCCCAAAGCGTGAAGGAATTTCAATTCAGCCATTACGTTGTGGACAGATCGAGTTTTCCACCCAAGAGTGGACATAATACAAAAGGTGCAGAGATAGGGACAGCCAAATTCCGTCAAGATTGTCGCAAACTTCTTTTTCCTTACGAACGGATAGCGATATCCCCTATTCATGAAAAGTTCGTGCCGCGGGATAGGCAGTTCCCATGTTTCACTCCTCGGTCTAGCAATGGG
>JAUXJX010000513.1 GCA_030624545.1 Bacteroidota bacterium
CGAGAAGTCTGGCCATCGGCCGAATCCACGCGTAAGCTTCCCGGATTACCGGCACAGGTCGCCCACCGGTATTCAAATTCAGGCCCGTCAACCGGCAAATCATCACGGTAATATGTATATTCACCACCCCCGCCCTTAGGGTAAAAACTGACCGTCGCAATAGCATCTTTTTCGTTCCCAATCCGCCAGTTGATTTCATAAGTGAAAATGAGAGGTTCTTGGGTCACATTAGATGTAGGGATCGGTGTATGCGTTCCGGTTGGAACAGGCGGTCGGGTTGGCGTTTTAGTAGGCGTCAACGTCGCCGCCAATGTGGGTTGTATGGGGGTAAATGTCGGTAAATCAGAAGCCTCCTTCGAATCAGCAGTAACCGAGGCCGCCCCGGATGGTACGGTTTCAGGAGCAGATAATGTGTTAGTCGGCATTTGAGTAGTTGTCGCCATCGGCGGATTTATTGGCGTCTCTGATGGCTCAGGAGTTGCATTTCCAATAGGTGCGTTGCAGGCAAGGCCCATTGCCATTAAGAATGAAATGATTAAGGTAAGGAACCTTAAATTCGCTCGTATAATCGGCATGCATCTCCCTCCGACTGACATCGGCATTATATCACGACCATTCTGGTTGCTCTAATAACTATGAATGGTGGTTATGCGAAAGACACAGCAAACGACTCGGCTGCTGTTACGATTTCGAACTTGGCGACTTTTTGACACCAAATTATACTTTTACCTTATCTAAGCTCCTTACAGTATCGGCAAATTTGTTATGGACTTGACCTACATTACAAATAAGTCCCCCAGTCGAATTATTAGAGAGAATATATGAAGTCAAATGATCAGTTGGCACGTATTGACCAGTACATTTACGACAACGTTGATAAATTCATTGAAATATTGGGTCAACTTTGCGCTATACCCAGCGTGACAGCTGACGCTCAACAAAGTGAGGTATGTGCCAGATTGGTCGCCTCCTTATTGACGCAGCAAGAAATTGAAGCGAGGATTGTGAGTACGGGGGGAAATCCAGTCGTGATAGGTGAAACCCAAAGTAACGAAGGCAATACTCTCCTCTTTTATCTTCATTACGACGTACAACCACCCGAGCCTATTGATTTGTGGGAATCCCCTCCCTTTGAATTGACGCGCCGGAACAATAAATTATTCGCACGGGGAGCGGCCGATGACAAAGGGCATATTGTGGCTCGCCTGGCCGCGATAGCTGCCGTGCAACACGCTCTCGGAAAATTGCCATGCAAAGTAAAGATTGTTGTCGAAGGCGAGGAAGAGTCTGGTAGTCCAAACCTCCCGGCGTTTATTCAGCAACACAAAGAAGAGCTCAATGCAGATGCCTGTGTCTGGGAATTTGGTGGTGTCAATCATGAAGACGTTCCGAATCCAGGCGCTTGGAATGAGGGGTATCTGCTATGTTGAGCTCGTGTCTGAAACCGCGAATCGAGATGCTCATTCCGGTCTGGCCGGATCCCTGTTTCCAAATTCAGCATGGCGATTGGTCTGGGCCTTAAAATCCCTCAAAGGTGAAGACGAGCACATCTTGATACCTGGTTTTTATGACGATGTCCGGCCGCTGACAGATGCCGACTTGTCAATGCTAAATATGTTGCCGGACGATTCCAGGAGACTCAAAGAGCTCTATGGGTTAAATAACTTTCTCAGAGACATGCGCGGTGGTTTAGCCTTCAAAAAAGCGGCTGTTTTCGAACCTACGTGCACCATTTGCGGTTTGAAAGCAGGTCACCAGGGTCCTGGATCAAAAACGGTACTCCCGGCTCAGGCAACGGCCAAGGTCGACTTTCGGCTTGTCCCGGATCAAGATCCCGAAGATGTGTTGGCCAAGCTTCGGCGCTACCTTGATTTACAAGGATTTGAAGACATCAATGTCAATTTCTTGGGAGGAACCCGGCCCGCTCGAACCAATCCTGAGGACCCTTTTGTCCAACTCGCCAACTCGACGGCAGCCGCTGTCTATGGTAAGGAACCGCTTATTCGGCCAATGATTGGAGGAAGTGGTCCAAATTACCTCTTCATCAATGATCTGAATCTACCGGTTATATCTGCTGGAGTTGGTTACCCGGATAACAGAGGACACGCCCCAAATGAACACATTCGAATCCATGACTTTGTTCAGGGAATTCGTCACACCGCCTACATTATCGAAGCGTATGGACGTAATTAGCCAGCCCGACGAGACTCGAATTCTGAATTGTAATTAATCGGTCGCTGTAAACCCTTGTATTATCCATGGTAGACACACCATTGCCTGACATTTTCACGCCAGTTTTACGCTTTGGTTACCCTCCTTTTACGGCAATTCCTCCTGGATTTAGACATAATGTGTTTGCCATTCCAGAAGCAGTAAATTCCAGATCGATATCAGGAGGCAACCGATGTACAGGGGTCAGAGTAAGTATTTCAAAGTCGTCTATAATCCTAGGGAGGAGTTTTCCGTCTGGCATGCTGATGCAGCCCTATTGGGTAATTGGCGCGATACAGGCCGATATGGATCAGTTTCCGATTGCTGGGACTATATTGATGCACGGGAATTAAACGAGGGCTACCTCTTTAAACTTTTTAGCGGCGACTAATCGTCGTTCACCACCTTAGCTAAATATCTCTTTTGCCAGGGCAGGCCAAATGGTCTGTCCTTTTTTGTGGTTAAAAACACGCCAGTTACAGACAAATTGAGATAAGAGACGGAAAGTAGCAAGCAGAAAGAAAATGTGCCATTCTTGGCGGC
>JAUXJX010000104.1 GCA_030624545.1 Bacteroidota bacterium
AGAAGCGTGTCGCCGGAAAACCAAGGATAAACCCTATTAAGAACATTGTTAACCATCAGGAAATCCTCTTCGCCATACAATTCAACCACTTTGGATTTGACCTTTTCCAAATCCTGCGAAACACCGGGTTTGAGCAAAACTACTTTTCTCGCCGCCAACTCGTTCCGGGGAAACTCGTCAAGCACGTCGTGAAAGAGTAAAAAGGCCGTCAGTTTTTCGCCTTTTCTCTCGCTTTCAAGAGCCTGCTCCATAAGCTTCTGTTCTTTTAGTTTCAATTCGCCATATTTTTGTTTAACCAGCTGGAAGGACTCCTGGTATTTGCCGTTTTCCGGTTCATATGCTGCTGCATCACGGAAATGAGATAAGGCCGGCCCGATCTGCTTCGCCTCTAACAACCCACGACCTTCTCCATAATGTCTCGCAGCGCGAACAGAGGGACTTTCTCCAAATTTGATGGTAGATGAAAACTGGATCCTTTTTTGGAACCTCTCATACACAACGTCCAGCTGCAAGGAGCCAAGGCGGACTCCGAATCCTGCCAGCCACTGCTCGGAGTGAAAATTCACAATGCCTGTCCTAAGAACTGTGGAGAGAAAATAATTTGTTTCCAGCCCCAGGATAAAATCGTTACGATTTTTACTGAACTGCAATTCGGTATAACTTCTAAACAGGTGAGGGATCGCCTCATAGCTCATGCCGGCATTGAATTGGAGGGGCAACCCCAATCTGGTCTTGGTTCGCACCATGTTTTGCATAGCAGCGGCAAGACCGATGCGATCCCAATAAATTGGAATGCCCTGGATTATCCTCTCTCCAGCCCTTTTCAACGGAAAATAGGAAATCCCAATCGTCAATTCGGGAGCCAACCTCTCATCTCTTTTCAAAACAAATGTGGCAAGACCCACGCTAAACCCGGAAAAGTAAGACCTTCCCCAGCCAATGCCGGCATAATCGGTGGATACGTCACCCGGAAGACGACCCAGGACAAGACCGATGCCGCCAAGTCCGGGTATGAAATCAGATATTGCTGCCTGATTGTATGAGAAGGTCCGATTAACATTCAAGCTGAAAACCGACTGCCGTGTGAAGACCAGATTGGCCGGATTCCAAACGAATGCGCTGGGTGCGTGGGTTAGCGTCGCAGTTATGCCCCCCAGCGATATGGATCGAGAGTCAAGATAGACAAATGGTTTGTGTTGTGCCTGGCACAAGAACGCTATTGACAGTAAGGCAGCAATGAAAAAAGATTTTTTCATCCTAGGGACTGATCTTAGTACGAGACCCGATAGATGGGAACTGATTTCTGTCTTCCACTTAACTTCGCAGGCTCCATTTTTACAACTGAAAAAGATCCATTAAGCCGCTGGATGACATTCTTGGTCACAACAATGTGGCCTGACCTGGCGAAACTGCAGAGTTTACTTGCCAGGTTCACAACGTCACCAATTGCGGTATAATCCATCCGGGAAGACGGGCCCATACTTCCCAACATGGCTTCCCCAAAGTTAATCCCTATACCGACTGTCAGGCATTCTTTCTTTTCCCGCCGGCGATGCTGATTAATTTCAATCACGCCTCGCTGGATATTGACTGCCGCGGTGAGAGAATCATCGGGAGCGGCCTCGCCTTGAAAAATTGCCATCACCTCATCACCCGCAAATTTGTCTATTATTCCCTCGTTCTCCTCAATGTATTTTGATTGGAGATCGAGGTAGACATTGATGACGTCCACGAGATTCTCAGGTTCTAGTGATTCCGAAAGGCTCGTGAATCCCCTGATATCCGAGAAAAGCACAGCAATTTCTCTCTTTTCCATGCTGGGGACCTCCGTGCCCCGCCCTGACTGAGTCTCAATCATATCAACAGCGAGTGGAGACACATATTTCTTCATTTGAATATTCTCTCGCAAACTCTGAAGCATTCGATTGACCTCTTCTGCCAGCAGTCCGATTTCGTCCCGGCTCGGGATATCGATTTGGACATCCAGATTTCCTTTTCCAATCTCTCTAACTGATCCAGCAAGATTGATGATATTCGCGGATAATCGTTTCGAAAACAAGCTGGCGAGAAGAATGCCAAGAATGAGTGCACCGCTCGTAATCAGGAAAACTACTCTTTTTGAACGGTTTAGGGCCGCCTGGATCATGGCATGTGAAAACTTCACCTCGGCGAGACCGATATTCACCCCGTTTGGTCTCGCCATCTCGTTCTATGGTAATGGGAATCGCATTCAGGTATTCAGTGTTGTTTTCGTGTTCTATGACCGACAGAAGATCTTGTGAATCCAGATAAGCGAGATATTCCTTCTTTTCCTGGTTGATCATACTCACGTCAGAATGGGCGACAATTACGCCATTTCGGTCCATTACAAACTCACTTTCGAATCCCTCCAATTTTAACTCGACCATATTGTTAATCACTTCCTGGATTGGAACATTATTATCCAGAAGGAGATTATCTTCGGCTACAATCGAAAGACTCTGGGCGGACAGCTTACAAATCTCGTCCACTTTTTGGCGAAGAACGCGTTTTTCTGCCTCCAATACCGCCAAACTGAGCAATAGAATAACTGCAAAGTTGATTGACCCAATTACGAGGGCGAATTTCAGTTGAAGACTGAGACCTTGATAGTAGCGACGGGCTATTTGGAGAAGAGCCTTGAAAGTCTTACCAATCGAATCAAGCATTAGAGCGACTAAATTTTGATCTTTGCCGACAGGGGTTTGAAATACCGGGACAATCAGCGCGCATCTTAAGGGACAATATATATTATTTCGTTTAACAAATTATTCAAGGGTTTTTTGGAAGGATTTGATAAGGTTGACTGAAAAAGTCGCGGGAGTGCAGGAAAAGGACCGAAGTCGTTTGGTTGGCCTAATGCAGGATCTTCATGGCGAGCATCGTCATATCATCGGTTTGGGGCATATCTCCAACGAAATCCATTATTGATGACTCAACGCCGTCCATTATCTCGGTTAGGGGGTTTTGAACCATGTTCTTGAGAAGAGGTTCCAATCTCTCCTCTCCATACTCTTCGTCTTTGTCATTCATCGCTTCTGTTATGCCATCCGTAAACATGAAGAGGACGTCACCCGGAGCCAGTTCCCTCGTAGCCGACTGATAGGGCACGTCCGGCATCATGCCCAGGATCAAACCACCTTCTTCCAGGGTTTCAATCGAGCCATCGGCGTGAAGCAAATAGGGCGGGTTATGTCCGGCATTGGTGTAAATGATGGATCGCTTGTCCGTGTCCAAAATGCAGTAGAAAAATGTAATGAATTTATCCAGCGTGGTATTCTGATAAATGATACTGTTGATGTGACTAACCGTCTCCACAGTCTCATGATAATCCAGAACCAATGTGCGAAGGCTTGCCTGAATATTGGCCATCAACAGGGCGGCTGGCATGCTCTTGCCTGAAACGTCTGCGATGGCGAGGCCATACAAATGATCTGAGAGCTTTATGCAGTCATAGTAATCACCGCCAACCTCCCGGCTTGAAACATTCCTACCGATAATCTCGATCCCTGGGATATCCGGCAGAGTTTGCGGGAGGAGCTGTTTCTGCATATCCCGGGCAATCATAAGTTCGTCTTCCATCCGCTGTTTTTCCAACATCTCTTCTACCAGTTGCGCATTCTCAATCGAGATCATCGTTTCGTTTCCGAGCGTCTCCAGAAACTCAAGCTCGTCCGTGCTCACTTCCTGGCCATTAATCTTGTGTCCAATTCCTATCAAGCCCCGCACTCGGTCCTTACTGAGCATGGGAATCAGATATTCAATTCCACCCTCCCGCAGAATTTTGCACGGTTCTTCATGGTCGGGATCCGGTTCCAGGTCTCCTAATTTGACATGATTTTGTCCCGCGGCGAACATTCCGAGGAGCGCCGGTTTGCATAAACTGTAATCAAGTTCCTTGATCGCATCCTGGACGCCCTTTGCAACAACCAGGTTAATTCGACCATCTCTTTCCACGAGAATGATGCACTTATTGATCAACATTTCACCCATGATCGCGAAGGATAGAATCTGGGCGACTTTCGACTCTTCGAGGGTTGAATTCAACTCTCGACTGATTTCGAACATTGTGTTCAATTCTTGAATCTTCTTGTCCAGCTTCTTATTTGCCTCGCGAACATCCTCAAAAAGAACCGCTTTGTCTACAGCGATGGCCGCCAGGTTCGCCAGAGATTCAAGAAAATCGATCTCATCCTGAGTGAAAGACTGCCGGTCAAATTTTTCCCCGTATATAACCATTCCGAGATAATTGTCATCGGCGATCATCGGTACCAATATTTCCATTCCCTGCTTTCGGAACTCCTCAAAGAACGGTTCTTGTCGATCCTGCAAATCCCGGCTGAGCAAAGAACTTTGTGGATAATCCTCTAGCGAGAATTGACGATTCAGGAGATCAGTTGAGACCCCTTTTATGTTCTTGACACTGAGAATGCTATTTTTGTCATTGAGCAACACCATGCCTTTGCTGATCATTAACCTTCCCATTGGGGTTAATAATACATTGTCCAGAATGGTTCTAAGTTCCAGGCTTGAGTTGAGAATTTTGTTAATTTCAAAGAGGGCGGTTAGTTCAAGATAGCGAATTTTGAGGCCGTCAAAACCTTCCTGAGTGGGGATCGGCGAGGACTGGCTTTTCGGATCGGCACTATCTTTTTCTGGCATGGGGCTTTTCTAGGATGGATTTCCGGTTGCGTTTAGTCCCGAGTGTTTGCTTGTCGTCGAGATATTTTACCAGCGTGATAATGTTCATCTTATTCGGATGAATAGAGAATTGTACCTCATCCATAAGAAGCTTGATCAGGTGCAGCCCCAGCCCGCCCTTTCGATATTCACTCAGATAAGCTTCCATATCGTCTACATGTTTGCTTTCGGGCTTAAACCCTCTCCCCCTGTCAACAACCGAAACCACCAGTTTCTTAGCATTCAACTCCACCCTTATCTCAATGTCCTTTTGCTTCATTCCTAAGTAGGCATGCCGAATTACGTTTGTACAAGCTTCATCAACGGACAGTTGTATCTTACTGACATAGTCGTCGCTGAATCCGGCACTTCTGGCAATCTTTCCGACAAAATCACGAATAATATCAAGAAAGTCGCTTTCACTCGGAGTGACCAAAAGAAACTTCTTAGTTTTTGTAGCCAAAAGCTACCTCCGTTGTGCTCATAAGCATTTCGTTCTACCCTGGGGCATAACCAAACAATCCATTTTTACGAATTGCAGCGAAAATAGTTACTCATCACCGAACACCGAGTTCAGTCCGGCTGGTTAACTATTGATATTCGAAAACTTGTCGACTGCCTCACCTTCCTCATCTACAATTTCATAGAGGCTTGGAAATCCCAACAAATCGAAGATTTTGAAAACTTTCTCCGACATGTTCGACATTTTGATGTCACCATTGTTGGCACGTACGTCTTCGATATATCCCATAAAAACGCCGAGGCCGGCACTGCTGATATAGGCCAGTTTATCGCAATTCACAATGATCTTGAATCTACCTTCATCGACCAATTGCTTCAGCGACTCTTCAAATGATGGCGCCGTATGTGCATCCAGATATCCGTCCAAGTTAAGCACGGAAATTTCGTCCATATCCTTTCGGTGTACCGAGAATTCGCTCATCTACGATCTCCTTTTTGAATTGATACTACGAACTACGAACAACTTTTTACCACGATGATCGAGAGGTCATCGTGCCTTTTTGCGTCTCCCATGAAATTGGACACATCCTCTAAGATTGCCTTTTGGATATCTCCTGCTGATTTTCCCCGTGAAATATTCAGGCTCTGCAAAATCCGTTCATCTCCGTATTCCTCAAGGCTGGCATTCCTTGCTTCATTCAGTCCGTCGGTAAAAAATACAAAAAAATCGTCTTTCTTCCACATGATTTCTGCTTCCTCGAGTTCGCTATCAAATATCCGACCGCCATCTAATGCAACTCCTATCCCCTTCGGCTGCAAGAAAGTGGTCAGTTCATGCTCGCTGGAAAAGTGGATTAGCGGACCGTGTCCTGCCCGGCAATAAGTAATCCTTTTCTTCTTCATGTCGAAAATCGCATAAATCATACTTACAAATGTCTTACGGTCCATTGTCGCAAATAGAATCTGGTTGACCTGTTGAAGCAATTTTTGAGGCGAATTGGTGAGCTTAGCCACAGCATTCACGATACCCTTCAATTCCGCCATATAAAAAGCCGCGGACAGGCCTTTCCCGGAAACGTCCGCTATAACCACTCCAAGCCTGTGTTCATCAAGCTTTATCAGATCGAAATAGTCGCCCCCGACTTCAGTTGCAGTCAAGCAGAATGCATCAACATCCAGGTGCTCAATCCTCGGCATCTGCTTTGGCAGGAGTCTCATTTGGGTATCTTGAGCAACTTTCAGTTCCTGCTCGAGCCGTTCCTTTTCTATGGACTCCTTTACCAGCCGCGCGTTGTCGATTGCAACGGTGGCCTGGTTGGCGAAAGCCTGAAGCATCTCCCGATCATCCTGATCAAAGCCATACTCCTTGGCCTTGGTTGCGTACAGTATGCCTATGACGTCGTGCTTTGAACGAAGCGGAACACCGAGAACGGAGCCTACATTCTTTTTGTACTCAAGAATATGGGCTGTCCGGTTGTCTTTCAAGACCTCATTCACTAATACGGATTGACGATTCTTGATGATCCATCCGCTGAGTCCGCTCTCCTGGCTCAGCGGCATGTTTCGTATCTCATCGTCCGTCAGGTTCTGACTGGAAACTATTTGAAGCTTTTCGCTTACTTGATTCATCTCGAGCCAGCTTGAATCCGAATTCAAAGCCTCTCGCGTAAGAGAGGTCACCTTGGCCACAACTTCGTCATAGCCCAGGATGGAACTGATGTCTCTGCTAAGATTCTGCAGTGATTCAATCTCCCTCATTTTTTTGTCGAATATGCTGGCCGTGGGAAGGTGAAGCAGCAGGTTCAATAC
>JAUXJX010000058.1 GCA_030624545.1 Bacteroidota bacterium
CAGGTAAATTGCTTTTCGATTCTTGCCCTGCCCTGGCGGCCCAGTTTTTCCGCCAGTTCTGAATCACTCAAAAGGAGAATCAGCTTTTCGGCAATCTCTTTTGGATCTTCCGGATCCACCAAAAAACCCGTCTCCCCATCAACGATGGCGTCTGCCACCCCGCCGGAATTACCGCCGATTACCGGTTTGCCGCAGGCGTTAGCCTCCAAATAGGTGATGCCAAATCCTTCCGTATCCCCTACTGTGGTGAGTTCCCGGCTCGGCATAATGTAGACATCGCAGAGATTATGAAACGCAGGTATTTCTTGCCTGTCCACGTATCCGGTAAACATGACGGAATCTGTCAGGCCCAATTCATCAATCTTGCTCTGCAATTGTTGATGATATGATTCCTCCCACGGACCGCAAATGACATATGTGATATTCGGTATTTTTTGCCTGACAAGCGGCAGAGCTTGAATAACCCGGTCGTGTCCTTTTCGCACAATCACCCGAGCAAGGGTCAAAATTATCCGGTTGTTCATTAGGCTGTATTTTCGTCTCAGATCCTGGCTGCCATTCGATGGAAAAAACCGGGCTGTGTCGATCCCGGGGGGAATGATCTGAACCTTCTCTGCGTCGATGTCATAACTCATGAGTAAACGATCTTTGGTGAAGCTGCTTACAGAAATGATTCGTTGACTGGATCGCAAAGTGTTTTTCAGCCAGCGCTTTTTCAGTCCACTCATTTTGCGGGTCACTTCCAGTCCATGAACTACCGTGACAAGCTTCGTTCCATTCTTCCGGGTTAGTGAAACAACACCGCGGGCGAAATTCCAGGTGGTGGCCAAAACGAGATCCGGTCTTTGTCCCTCGCTATAATAATCCCGGAGGGCGCGATAACAGTACCAGGTTCGAAGTTTCTTCCAATACTTTCCTTTGATATAGTTGATTGGATATCCGAAATTATCGGATTTGCCGGAATTGTATTCAGGCCTGCCCCTGGTAATCACATGAATCTCATGCCCCAGCCGGTGCAGCCCATTGGCGACCCCAAAAGCCCACTGAGCAATTCCACCGGGATAAGGCGGAAAGTCTTCTGAGAATATAACAATTCTTTTCGACGTCATACCCTAATTTCTCTCTGTCACAGCAAGCATTTCCATGGCAGCATCCAATACCCTCTCAACGGGAACATCCTCGCTCTTGCGAGTTGAAGAAACCAATTGACGGTGAGGAATTCCGTAAGGGGAAAACCGCTGCAAGCCCACCTCGACCTTCGGATACAAGCCTACGACCGGCGTTCCGTAACACGATGCCGCATGAATTAGCGAGGTATCGGGAGTGATTAACAACTGCAGCCGCTTTATGATTTGGCCGGCTTCATAAATGGAATGGGTTTGAGGGGATTTCAGGACACTCGGAAATGACTGTTCCAATCTGATTTTATCCTGGGCGCGATCGGGCATTGCCAGTATCAGTACCTTCGCAGAAAGTTTACTGAGCAATTTGGCCCACTTTTCGATGGACCACTCGCTCGGCTTTTTGCCCGCACTCAGGTTGATCCCGACAATTGCCTGGCTGTCCAGTTTCTGCAAGAAATCTTTCATTTCAGCGGAAACGCCGGAATTGGGAAGATAGGGCCTGCAATCTTCCGCCGAGTAAGAAATGCCGAGGTGATCAAGCAGCAGGCAATTCTTTTCAACGATGTGCCTGTTCAAGTCCACGTTGATTAGATAATTAAAAAAACCCTTGTGGTAGGGGTGCGCAATTCCGACGCGGTGCCGGGCGCGAATAACCCTGGTCTGATACAAGAAAGTGAAGGATGGATGATCCTTTGTGTTAAACAGTAAATCAAACTTCTTCGAAAGGATATTTTTGAAATAGGCAGGGTAGTTCCGCTTCACGGCATAGACGTGATCGATATTCGGATCATTTTTGAAAAAGCCGTACACGTCGCTAACTGTCACAACATGGATTTCCAGCTCGGGCAGGGCCCGCCGCAAATTCCTTATCAGCGGGGTCAAAAGAATGGAATCGCCCAGCCTTTCCTGCGCAAGAATCACAATCGAGTTGAGAGCACCGTCGAAGTTCTTTTCCTCAAGTGCCCGCAGGAAAAAGCCTATGATTCTTACCCACATGCGCTTCCATTTTCGTTCGAGCTTCCGCAACCGTGTCATTGGCCAATCCTGCCGTTACGCATTGCCGAGAAATAGTCCTCCAGCTGATCGATCATTCTCGAGACGGTAAAATGATCCCGGACCCGCTTACGACCATTTTGGCCGAAATCGAAACGCAGCTTATCGTCATCAAGCAGGCGGCCGATTGACTCCGCAAGCGCCTCCGGATTTGCCTGCGGGACAATAATGCCGGTTTCTTCATTCACCATCAACTCGCGTGCCCCGTTCACGTCTGTCGCAACAACCGCCTTGCCTGAGGCCATAGCCTCCATCACAACATTGGGCATGCCTTCGAAGAGTGACGGCAGTACGAAAAGATCACAGCCTGTCATATATGAATCGATATTTTCTCTAAACCCGAGAAAATGAATCTTGTCATCTAACCCCATTGTATTGACAAGTTTTTTCAACTGTCCTTCCAAACGCCCTTTTCCGGCAATTACAAAGATGGTGTCATCACGCTTTTGGCCCAGGATAGCGGCCGCTTCGATTAAGTGGCGAAATCCCTTTTGTTCGGTCAATCGGCCGGCGCTGAAGACGATTTTCTTACCTGGAAAATCCTCGGAAAAGTCGTATGGCTGAACAGAGGATTTTTCTTCGATGCCGTTATATATCACTCGCACGAAATTATCTTCAAACCAGCCATATTGCGAATAGGCGTCTTTGATCGTCTTCGTGTTGGTTAGAATTCCATCCGTGAGATGGGTCAACGTTAGTTTGTGCCTCCATTTTATCGCGCAAAGCTGCACGCCGTGGCGTGCGATAACTGCCGGGGTCCCGGCCATTCTGGCAGCAAGTCCGGCCACTCGCACATCTTTATTCAAATTGCAGACGACAATATCTATACCGGAATTCCTGAGGAATTTAGCAATCCTGACGGTATTGAGCGGGCTCAAATCCCATCGAATATTAAACACGCGGGTTTTCACACCCGCATCTTTGGCTGCTGCCAGGATCTCGGATCTGTCCTTACTCGCCAGAAACACGTTGTGCCCGGCGGCGGTAAGACCTTTTGCAGCATTAATCATCCACTTCTCGCCGCCGCCAAACTTGTTGCGGCTTATTGAATTGATAAAAAGAATATTCAGATGCTTACCTGTTCTAATGGAATTAGTTGTGGACTTCTGTTCAAATCACACGGTTCTGCAGAAATCATCGATCTCCCGGCTCATTCTCTCTATTGAGAATTCCCCGGACACCGTTCTCGATCCTGCCTCTCCGACCAATTTTCTCTTGCCCGCATCGCGAAACTGCCGGTCGATTAACACAGCCAGATCTTGTGTGTTTTCCCGGTCAATCAGATATCCGTTTACGCCATCTTGAATGAACTCGGCCGCTCCGTCGATGTTGGTCATGACCACCGGCAGTTTCAAGGCCATGGCCTCAAGTATCGCATTGGGGATTCCCTCTCTGCGCGAAGTCAGCACAAAAAGATCGCTTGCCGAGAGCAGCGGATAGGGATTTCCCTGAAATCCGACCAGAACAACGTTACAGTCAATATTCAAATCGCGGGCCAAATCCCTGATTCTGTTTTCCGCAGGTCCGGAGCCGATTAAGATCAAGCCACATTTTGCACTTGTGCCCGTCTGCCGGAGAAAACTCGCAAAACCTTTCAACAGGAAATCAAACCCCTTCCTGCCGGACAGCTCACCCATTGAGGAAATCAAGAATTCGAAGGGCTTCACGAAGCCATTTTTTATGGCAGCCTTCTCTTGAATCGATTCGATCTCAATCCCATTACGAATGACGCGAATTTTCTCGGGACGCACGAAACTTGAACGCAATAGCTCACGTCTGATAGAATCCGCATTCACGATGATCCCGTCGCACAGCGTATCATAGACCAGGCGATTGATCCGGCTTTCTTTCAAGTGGCGCACGATGCCAAGCCTCAATACATTTTTGATCCCCTTCGACCTGGCCGCCAATCCTGCCAACACGTAATCCTTTTGTTTGGTGGGAATCAAAACATCAATATTATGGCTCTTAATCAATCTCCGTAGTTGAAAGAGTGTGATCGGGTCCAGTTCACTAAGAAACGGCAGACGATAACTCGGCACTCGAAATCTTTGCCCAACTTTGTCGGTCCGATAAGCCAAACAGACATTGTCCTTCTCTGCAAGGCTGTTAGCGGCCAGAAAGGTCCATTGCTCATTTCCGCCCCAACTTTTGGCCGAATTTAGAAAAAGGTAATTCATGCCACTTTTTCCAATTCAGGCGGCGCGGTCTTCCAGCGTCTGTGCATCCAGAGGTACTGCTCGGGGAACTTTCGAACATCGCGTTCAAGAAGATTTACGTACCACTCAGTCATTCTATACACGTTTTCGCGGGAGAACTTTGGCATCGGGTTATCCGGAAACCGCTCAAAATAGAAGTGGTATTTTCCATCCTGATAGTAGGACATGAGGTAAACCAGGGGCGCTCGATAGCGCAGGGCATAAACCGCAGCCCCCGTGTGGGTTGATGCCGGACGCCCGAAGAACGGGACGAAGATGCCATTCTTCCCTGCATTCTGGTCGCTGAGCAGACCGATAATCTCCCCTTTCTTCAAGACCTGCGGTATCTTGCGCCTGGAGTCTTTGATGCGAATGACTGACATGCCGGATTCTATCCGGTGCTTATAAACGATCCGGTCAACCAGCTTATTGCGCACTTCAGCCACCAACACCCAAAGCGGAAGGCCGCGCATGGCGATTGCCGTGCCGGCCAATTCCCAATTCCCGTGGTGTCCGACAATCAATACGACACCTCTTCCTTCGGACAGAGCAGACTCCATGACCTCCCAATTGCTATTTCCTGTGAAACGATGCAGTCCGAATCGAATCATTTTGGACAACAACACCTGCTCCACAACAAATCGGCTAAAATGAAAAAAAGTGGCTCGAGCCATGCTGTCAATCTCTGCTTCTGTGCGCTCCGGGAAGGCCCGTCTTAGATTTTCAAGGGTTTCCTTTCGCCGATACTTTATGTAATCACACCAGAGTCTGCCCAGGATCCTATGTGTGTCCAGGGCCTCCGGCAAAGATCGAGATCGAATCCAACTGCTGACTACACGTACAAAAAAGTATTCCAGATAATGTCTGAATCTATGTCTCATCATTCGGAAAATAATCCTCCGGTTCCGCATTCTCTTCTTCCACCCAGCGTCGATAAGTCCGGTATCTACGAAAACGTACCATCAGAAAACTGACCACCACAAGAGCAGGAATGACCACCCAGAGGACGAAATCGGATCGATACAAGAAATACCAACGGAAATTGCTGTTTATATGATTCTGTAGATGCCAGTCGAAATCGCCTTCCTCCATTTCAAGAACTGATGCGAAGGCCTTGCTCCAGCGATCGCCCTCGGCAATTCGCGCCAAAATCTGTCGAATGCCTTCCCAGCCCAGGGCATCGATTATCAACTTAACGCCCATATAACTCTGGGCGTAAGCCAGATTGGCTTTGCCGCGCTTAAAAGCCAGCACGTCATCAATCTCATCAAGGGAAAGAAGCGAATTGGACAGGTTGGCCCACGACAAGGTAGTCGCGTACTCTGATGCGTCTTCTCGCGAATACAGGGTTGAAACGCCCTCTTCAAACCAGCGGGGAATACTGGTTGGTGCAAAATTCTTCCCCAACATTACGTGAACCAATTCATGACGCAAGACAGGAAACATCTTATTTCTAAAGTTCTTTTTCAGGCGCAAATAGATAATTCCGGACCGAGGTTTGGTTACTCCTCCGCTCCAATCGGGAATAGCCTCGTTTGTCACTTTGATCCAGGTCTGCTCATCCGGGACCAAAAAAATAAAAGCTTCGCCTTTGAATTCGATCCCAATCAAGTCTGATATTTCAGCCGACGCTTGATTTGCGCTGCTGAGAGTCCTTTCTGCCAGGTCATGATATCCTGCCGAATAGTAAATCCGCATAGAATCATTTCGCACCACCTTCCAGTCTACGCGAACATCTGCCTTGGTTGTATCCCAAATCGAAATCAATAATAGCAAGGAGGCCACGGCAAATCGCTGCATTTGGTAAAAGTAATATAGCACGATAAGGCTTTCAAGCATTTTCGGCCAAGACCCCGAATGAAGTCGGTTTTCTTTGAAAACAGGATTTTGCTTCAAACAATCTTTAGAAATGAATTACTTATGAATCAATGCAGAAAAATGAGGGAACTTGTCTAAATATCAGAAAGAAAGGCGGTTAGCGGAGGATTGGCAGACCGTACTTTTTGGCTTTTCTATAGATGGTGGCCCGGCCAATCCCGAGTTTTCTGGCTGTAAGAGAAACGTTGCCCTCACACTCGAGGAGCGCCTTGCGGAGCGCTTCCTCTTCCAGTTTTTCAATCCACATATTAAGCGTTTTGCTCGTATCCACTACTCTTCGCTCGCCCATCACGCGAACGTTAGGGGGCAAATCATTGGCAACGATGTCCCTGGATGCAGCCAAAACCACGGCACGCTCTACCGTATTCTCCAGCTCGCGGACATTCCCCGGCCAGTGGTAGGCCATGAGCAATTCGAGCACATCGGGAGATGCAGATGAAACGTCCTTCTCCTCGCGTTCGGCGTATTTCTCAATGAAATGCTCAAGCAGAAGCGGGATGTCATCCTTGCGTTCTCTCAGAGGCGGAATCTTAATCGGGAATACGCTGAGACGATAGAATAGATCCTCGCGGAATCCATCCTGGCGAACCTCCTCTTCCAGGTTCTTGTTGGTAGCGGAAATCAGTCTCACATCTACCTTAACCAGATCGTTTCCGCCTACTCTCTCGAATTCCCGCTCCTGCAGCACCCGAAGAACCTTCACCTGAGTCGAGGGAGCCATTTCGCCTACCTCGTCCAGGAAGACGGTACCGCCGTCTGCCTGCTCGAATTTTCCAATTCTCCGCTGGCTCGCTCCCGTAAAAGATCCCTTTTCATGACCGAACAATTCGCTCTCGAGAAGGGTCTCGGGCAAGGCCGAGCAGTTCACCGCAACAAAGGGCCCGTTACGTCGTTTGCTTCCCTCGTAATGGATGGCGCGGGCGATCAGTTCCTTGCCGGTGCCGCTTTCGCCATAGAGGAGGACCGTAACATTGCTGTCTATTACTTTGGAGACGGCGCGGAATTCCTCATGCATTGCGCCGCTCTGGCCAATGATATTCTTAAACTGATACTTTTCCTGTAATTCTCGACGAAGCTGCTCCACCTCACCTTTCAGTTCGCTGTTCTCTAAAGCGTTGTGGAGTGTAATCAAGAGGCGGTCCCCGGAAAAGGGCTTGGTTATAAAATCATACGCGCCTAATTTCATAGAACGAACGGCAATATCGATGGTACCGTGGGCAGACATCATAACGATGGGAATTCGCGAATATTGCTTCTTAATCTGCTCTAACGTCTCGATGCCATCTATTCCCGGCATTTGTATATCCAGGAGCACGAGATCCGGGACGTCTTCGGTAAAGACTCTAAGGCAGGCTTCGCCGTTGGAGGCATGCAGCGCGTCGTAGATTTTCTCTTTCTTGAGATGAACCTCAATCATGCGCCGAATATTCTTGTCGTCATCGACTATCAGAACTCTGTATTGTTTTTTGACCAATTGTCCTCCGTAGATAATTAGTTTGCCGCTGCCCTATCCTTCTTTATCGAACCCTAAGCAAAAAAACCAAACATATTCTTTGCCTTGAACAGCGCCCCGCTCAACTGGCAAACTAAGACTCCGGGAATTGCAAACCAGTCATCAAATTTCGTTAGACAAATTGTATGGCCCGGGAAGCCATAACGTTATGTTTTATAAGATACTAAACAATCCCAACGTTTTTCAAGGAATTTTTGAGAAAATTCTCTCCGGAGAGAAGGCTTATATTGATTTCCATTACATGCAAATCAGGGATACCGTTAAGAAATTCTGGAGAGAAACGAGCGATGTCCTTTTCGGTTGTAAGAATTAGATCTGCGGCTGTCTTATTCATGGCGTCTTCCAGTCTTCTTATTTCTCTGGATTTATAGATATGATGGTCGGAAAAACTGATGAATTCCGCTATTTTCGCTCCTGCAGTTTCCAGAGTATTTCGAAACGAACCGGGATTGGCGATGCCGCAGAAGGCCACAACCCTTTTGCCTTCGATCTCCCCAACCGGAAACCGCGACTGGTCAATCGGTCTCAAGAGATATGTGGCTTCATGTTGTGAAAAAACCATCGGTTTTTCCATGAATTGCCTCAGTTGGCTCCTGATCTGATCAATGGAAAGGCTCGACTCATTTACCCGGGTGATCCAAAGCAGATCTGCTCGCTTAAGCTGATCCACCGGTTCCCGCAAGGGG
>JAUXJX010000310.1 GCA_030624545.1 Bacteroidota bacterium
CTCATCGAGAGGGGACAGAACATGCGAAAGCATTTTCAGGGGTGTGTTCAAATAGCTGAAAATTCCAGTCACTGTAACCGAAAATTAATAAGCACACTTCATCGTTTTGTGATCATTAAGCATGTCATAAAGAGAATTTAAGTGAACCCGACTCAAAAAAAGCTCGAACAGCTATTGGCTGACAGAATCCTGGTTCTCGATGGCGCCATGGGAACCATGATCCAGCGATATAAACTGACGGAGGAGGATTTCAGAGGGGAGCAGTTTAAAGATCATCCGTATGATCTTAAGGGGAATAATGACCTGCTCTCCATAACCCAGCCGGAGATCATCAAGGAGATTCATTGCGCCTATCTGGAAGCCGGGGCCGACATCATCGAAACCAATACTTTCAATGGCACGGCAATATCTCAATCGGATTACCAGACGGAAGCGCAGGTCTACGAATTGAACCTGGCTGCCGCAAAACTGGCACGGCTGGCTGCAGACGAATTCACCAAAAAGCAGCCGGAAAAACCACGCTTCGTTGCCGGATCGTTGGGCCCGACCAACAAAACGTTGTCTCTATCACCCGACGTGAACGATCCCGGCTTTCGGGCAGTCTCCTTTGATCAAGTGGCCTTTGCTTACGCGGAAGAAGTTGCGGGCCTTGTGGATGGCGGTGTAGACCTCTTGCTGGTCGAGACTATTTTCGATACACTCAGCGCCAAGGCCGCTCTCTATGCGATTCTGGAATACTTCGCAAAAAATGGCAAATCGCTACCGGTAATGATATCCGGCACGATCGTGGACTTGAGCGGCCGTACGCTTTCCGGCCAGACAACGGAAGCCTTCTGGATTTCCGTTTCCCACATGCAGAATCTGCTCAGTGTGGGATTGAACTGCTCCCTGGGCTCGCCGCAAATGCGGCCGTTTATCGAAGAGCTTTCCCGCGTGGCTTCACGTCCCGTGAGTTTATACCCCAACGCCGGGCTGCCCAACGAATTCGGCGGCTATGACGAGACCCCGGAATTCATGGCCGAACAGATCGAGGATTACGCCAGGAGCGGCTTCCTGAATCTAGTTGGCGGTTGCTGCGGCACCACCTCGGAGCACATCAAGGCGATTGCCGAGGTCGCTGCAAAATACCCGCCGCGCAAGCCACCGGAGATCAAGCCGTACCTCCGTTTGAGCGGACTCGAACCACTTGTGGTCCGGCCCGACACCAATTTTGTTAATGTGGGCGAGCGGACCAACGTGGCCGGCTCGCGCGCGTTTGCCAGGATGATTCTCAATGACGATTACGAAAAAGCGCTTTCCGTGGCGAGCCAGCAGGTGGAAAACGGCGCCCAGGTTCTGGACGTTAACATGGATGAAGGCATGCTGGACTCTGAAGAGGCCATGACGAAATTTCTCAACCTGCTTGCCGTAGAGCCGGAAATCGTGCGCATCCCCATCATGATCGATTCTTCGAAATGGTCCGTCATCGAGGCCGGTCTGAAGTGTCTGCAGGGCAAGTGCGTCGTCAATTCGATCAGTCTCAAGGAGGGAGAGGAGCAGTTCAAGGAGCATGCCCGCAAGATCTTGCAGTACGGCGCCGCCGTGATCGTGATGGCGTTCGACGAGCAGGGGCAGGCCGATAAATTCGAGCGAAAGATCGAAATCTGCCGCCGCGCCTACGACATTCTTACCAAAGAGATCGGATTTGCGCCGCAAGATATCATCTTCGATCCGAATATCTTAACCGTCGCTACCGGCATCGAAGAGCACAATAACTATGCGGTTGACTACATCGAGGCCGCCAAGTGGATCAAAGAAAACTTGCCTCTGGCACAGGTAAGCGGCGGGGTGAGCAACATCTCATTTTCATTTCGCGGCAACGAGCCCGTGCGCAGGGCAATGCACTCTGCCTTTCTTTATCATGCCATCGGAGCCGGTATGGACATGGGGATTGTTAACGCCGGGCAGTTGGATGTCTACGAAGAGATTTCGCCCGATCTATTAGAATTGGTGGAAGACGTACTCCTGAATCGCCGCAACGATTCTACGGAGCGCCTGGTCGAATTTGCCGAAACGATTGAGAAAAATGGCAAGTCTAAGGCCAAAACCGAAGAATGGCGCAGTTGGAGTGTCGAAGAGCGCTTGAAGCACGCTTTGGTGAAGGGGATCGTCGATTACATCGAAGCAGACACGGAGGAGGCGAGGCAAAAATTAGAAAGACCCATTTTTGTAATCGAGGGTCCTCTTATGGAAGGCATGAACACCGTGGGCGACCTGTTCGGCTCGGGAAAGATGTTTTTGCCCCAGGTTGTGAAGAGCGCGCGGGTTATGAAAAAGGCTGTTGCCTATCTCGTCCCCTTTCTCGAAGCAGACAAGGCAAAGCTTGAGGATACCACCTCAAAGGCCAAGGTGCTGTTGGCCACCGTAAAAGGGGATGTGCACGATATCGGCAAGAATATTGTCGGTGTAGTGCTGGCCTGCAACAACTATGAGGTTATCGATCTCGGTGTGATGGTGCCCGCCCAAAGAATCCTGCAAACAGCAATCGAGAAAGACGTAGATGCGATCGGTCTGAGCGGACTGATTACTCCTTCGCTCGATGAGATGGTGCACGTGGCCGGGGAGATGGAGCGCCTGAAATTCAGCAAGCCTCTCTTGATCGGGGGCGCCACAACATCTCGGATTCATACCGCCGTGAAGATCGCGCCAAATTACTCCGGTCCGACCATTTATGTCTTGGATGCCTCACGCAGCGTGCCCGTGGTCTCGCAATTGACCTCGGACGGTTCCCGTGACGGACTGGTAAAAGAGATCGAAAAAGAATATGAACGCGTGAGGCAAGAGCACAGTCGTAGACAGGCCAAGAAGCGGTTTATATCCCTGGCAGAGGCGCGCGCCAATAAAGTCAAGATTGACTGGAAGAATACAGCCATCACCGCGCCCAATAAACCGGGCATTACCGTGTTGAGGGATTACCCCCTACAGGAGATTCGAAAATACATCGACTGGAAGCCGTTCTTTATCACCTGGGAGTTGAAAGGCAATTATCCCGACATATTCGAACATCCCGATGTTGGCGAGGAGGCGAGAAAATTATTCGACGACGCCAACCGGCTTCTGGTTAGAATTGTCACGGAGAATCTGCTCTCGGCCAACGGTGTGATCGGCCTGTTCCCGGCAAACTCCATTGGCGACGACATCGAGCTGTATTCGGATGAAAGCAGATTGGACGTCCTGGCGGTGCTGCACTCGCTGCGCCAGCAAAGCGCAAAGACCGGCGGCAATCCCAATCGTGCATTGGCGGATTACATTGCCCCCAAGGAAAATGGCATCAAGGATTACCTGGGCGGATTTGCCGTCTCCACCGGCTTCGGCATCGAAGACCTGGTGGAACAGTTCGAAAAAGACCACGACGACTACAGCAGCATCATGGTGAAGGCACTGGCAGACCGCCTTGCCGAAGCCTTTGCGGAGCTGCTGCATGAAAAGGTGCGAAAAGAATATTGGGGCTACGCTCCCGATGAGAACCTCACCAACGAAGAACTGATACGAGAAAAATACCAAGGCATCCGCCCTGCGCCCGGCTATCCCGCAAATCCGGATCACACAGAAAAGCCGACCCTTTTTGAACTGCTTCAGGTTGAGAAGAACACCGACATCACCTTGACCGAAAATTTTGCTATGTACCCTGCTGCCTCGGTCTGCGGAATTTATTTTTCTCATCCGCAGTCCAAATATTTCGGCATCGGCAAAATTCAAAAAGACCAGGTTGAAGATTACGCCCGGCGCAAGGGCATGAGCGTAGCAGAAGCGGAGAAATGGCTGGGGGCAAATTTAGGGTATTGATGAACCTGGTGCTGTCCAAAAAATCCAGTGTGTCATTACGAGGAGTCCTGAGCGGAGTCGAAGGGCGACGAAGTAATCTCCAAAAATCCGGGGTAACATCTTGAGATTGCTTCGCTTTGCTCGCA
>JAUXJX010000563.1 GCA_030624545.1 Bacteroidota bacterium
GTTCACATTAAAGTAAGCGAATCTTGTGCATCACGAGCCACTCTCAAAAAGGAGCTCCGGAACCGGTGCAGCAATCACCAGGATAAAGTCACATGACAGCGTGGATCGTCAGCAGGATTTTACATTATGGACCGGAGAAAGTCAAGAAGAACTTTTTCGGGAAGGTGTTGGCAGAAGTTACAGCATTCTACATCAGACAATTCCAAGAGTGCGGGCAAAATTGTAACACCAAACGTGCTTCAAGTTGATCGGTGTTACTCGTACTTCAACGCTTCGACCGGATTTGCCAGGGCCGCCTTGATCGATTGGTAGCTAACAGTGAACCACGCGACCAGCAGCGCCAGGCCGCCCGCGGCAATAAATGTTAGTATGCCAATATCCGTTCTATAGGCAAAATTCTGCAGCCATTTGCTCATGGCGAAGTAGGCTAACGGCGAAGCAATAAGAAATGAGATCACCACGAGCGTGGTGAATTCTTTGGACAACAGAAGGATGATGTTCGAAATGGAAGCTCCGAGGGTCTTCCGAATACCGATTTCTTTGGTCCGCTGCTCTGCCGAAAATGAGGCCAGGCCAAAGAGACCCAGGCAGGCGACCAGAATGCCAAGCACAGAAAAGGTGCCGAAAATCTTGCCGACTCGTTGGTCTGTTCTATACAGCCTGTCGAAATCTTCATCAAGAAAAGTATACTCGAAAGGTTGATTGGGGGCGAGTTCGGACCATCTCTTTCCCAGATGCGCCAGGGTTCCGGGTATATCCCCTCCGCTTATCCTGACGGCGATAAACCTTGGCACGGTACCCAGTCGCAAAAGGGCGGGTCTGATTTCATCATGCAGTGACTCGAAATGAAAATCCTTCATAACGCCGATGACTTGAGCTACGCTAGGCCCTTCAGGATCCGGCTCTATTATTGTTTTGCCTACGGCGTCCGTCCATCCGAACTTTTCAACGGCAGCTTCATTGATGATAAGAGCGGAAGAGTCTGTGCTGAAATCCCGGGAAAAACTTCTTCCTGCGGCCAATTCGATTCCTAGTGTTTCTACAAAATCATGCCCCACTGTAAAAGCCATAACAAGGTAGCCCTCGGATTCCGACGTCCCTTCAGGTTTATAAGCGTTTGTATCCACGGAGCGTCCCGGCAAGTGCCTGGTTGCCGTCGTCGACAAAATGCCAGGAAACTGCTTGACCTCGCTCTGAAAAGCGTTAAGTTGATCTCCCAATGCAGCCGCTCTTTGAATGACAACGACCTGTTCCTTGTCAAATCCCAACTCTTTGTTTCTTATGTATTGTATTGGCTGTAAACGACAAACGTAGCGATGATCAGGGATATGGAAATCACAAATTGGAATACGACAAGCCCGCTTCGCAAGACTGAACTCCCCGCCATAAATTTACCTTTTAAGACCGAGATCGGTTGGAAGGAAGCGAGGAAAAAGGCAGGATAACTTCCGGCCAATAGACCAACCAATAAGGTGATGATCACAAGGCCCGGCAACAGTGAGTCCTTACCAAAATAATTGGTTTCGATCTGTTTTGCAGCAAGGTTATTGAAGGCCGGCAGAAAAAGTTCGACCAGAATAACTGCAATAACAAGTGCGGTGGCGCTAAGCAGTATGGACTCGATCAAAAACTGCCGGACAAGCTGGAACTGATTCGAACCCACTACTTTTCTCAAACCCACTTCCTTTGCGCGATTCGCTGAACGCGCAGTGGCAAGATTCATGAAATTGATGCAAGCAAGAATAAGAATGAAGAGTGCGATCAAAGAAAAAATGGTCACGTAAGCGGCGCTGCTGCCCGGCTCTATTTCATCATCCAATTTCGAATAGAGATGAATGTCGGTGACGGGTTGCAGTGAATATCCGTATTTGCCCCCTCCTTCTAAAAAAGCATCGAATGAGATTCCCATGGCCTGCTGAATTTGGGGGGCCACGTATTTGCTGACAAGGCCAGGCAATTTTGCAATTAGCTGTGATGCTGAGGCATTCTCCTTGAGGACAACATAAGTCTGCAAGTTATTACTGATCCATACGGTGCTGGTGTGGTAGCTGAGTGATACAAAGGAAGCCAGGAAGTCGAAGTGAAAATGCGAATTGGGCGGAACGTTTTCCGAGACGGCCGTGACCAGATAATCGGTACTATTATCGAAAGTAAGCGTTTTGCCAATTGGGTTTTCCTCACCAAAGTACTTGTTGGCAGTTTCCCTTGTGAGAACGACGGAATTGGGCGCACTCAATGCGGTTTTAGGATCCCCCGAGACTAATGGCAGAGTGAAAACGCTAAAATAAGTGGAATCGGCATAGAACACACGTTCTTCGTTAAAATGCCGGTCTCCTTTGCTTACCAGGATGGTTCCATATGATTTTCGTAATCGTGTCGCGTGAAGAACCTCCGGATACTCATTTACAAGAGTTGAAGCCAAGGGAACACAGGTGTAGGTGACGTTAACGTCGTTTCCGGCGAGCCGGCCATGCAGGGATACCCGGTAGATTCGATCGGCCTTGTCATGGTTGCGGTCTTAA
>JAUXJX010000475.1 GCA_030624545.1 Bacteroidota bacterium
TCATATGCTCGTCTTTTCGGATCAACTCGGCAGCAATTCTCCGGACCTTTTTGCGGCAGTAGATCATGAACGCGTGATTGCCTGGTCCGCAACTGAAACAGATGCCGTCACAGGCTTTGCGAAGCGCATGTGGGAAGTTGCTCGGCCCGTAGATCATTTGCTTATATGGAACCACTCTCTGGCATCGGCTGGAGACACGAAACTGAATTTGCTCTCGCCCGCTGGAGCAGAGCTCTGGGGGGTCGAATTAGATCAAAAAATCTATTCATTTTGCGTTTCACAAACCGCAGCGGGCAGCTCGGTTCTTGCCGTACTGACAGCCGGTGGGATTCATGTGATTGATCAGCAAGGCTCAATCGTTCTCTCGCGAAACATTTCGATTGACGCTTCAGAAGGAGAATTGCGAATCATCTCCGGCTATCTAGACGACCGCTCAGAACCTGCGCTAGTCTACAATACAGAAAATAGCATCCATGCCGTTTCTTTGGAACTCGAAGATCTTTCCGGTTTCCCTGTTGAACTGCCGCATCCGATCGTTCAACTTCCCACCCTCGCGGACATTGATCATGACGGATTTGGCGAAATCATATTGGCGACAAGCAGAGAAATCTGGGTTCTCAATCACAATGGCACCCGCTCCAATGGCTTTCCAATTGCTTTTGAACACTCCTTTTCAGATATTAGAATTGATTTGGGTTCTCCCCTCGTTTTGCTAGACAAAGCTGAGGGATATATTTTCGCAAAAGATGGTATAAATGATATCGTGGCGATTGATTCGGAGGGTAGACCGGTCGCCGGACTGAATTTCAGCGGCGGAGGGGCCGTGGCGGCACCGCAAATTTCAATAGCAGATTTTGACAACGACGGAGCGCTCGAAGTCGTTGACGCGAATTCAGATGGCTTTATGAACGTGAGACACATTCCGCTGCCAATCACAGCGGTCGACGGTTCCTGGCTCCAGGCCGGATTTGACCCAAAGGGAACCGGCTTCAATGGAATTATATCATCCTTTGATCCACCACCGGTGACAGAATGAGTGCCCTATGCCTATAATTATCCAAATCCCACGGAAGGAACGGAAACTATTTTTCGCTTCTTCCTGCAGAGTGATGCCCGGATTTCCATTTCCATATTTGATTTTGCCGGTGAGTCCATTGCAGAATTGACGAGCAGTGGCCGGGGCCAGGAGGAGAATGAGATCGTTTGGCCGCTTGATTCAGTATCCGATGGCATTTATATGGCAAGGCTGCAAGCGGATGACGGAAGCCAGCAGGCAGTCAAGTTTATAAAGGTAGCCGTGGTAAAATAGATGGCTCAATATCGACAATTCGCTCTTTTTTTCTTCGTTTTGATTTTTGCGATTGCACGTGGCGCATCCGCCCAGCCGGAGGATTATAACCACCCTGAGCTGGAATGGTTTACTATCAAGACTGAACATTTTGAGGTGCATTATCATGCAGGAGCAGAGCGCACGGCCAGAGAAATCGCACGGATTGCAGAGGAAATCTACGAACCCGTGACGGGTCTATATCAATACGTTGATGACAAGAAATTTCATTTTATCATCCGGGACCACGATGATTATTCAAACGGCGCAGCCTATTACTACGACGACAAGATCGAGATCTGGGCGTCCCCAATGGACTTTGAACTACGAGGGACGCATCCGTGGCTTCTGAACGTAGTGACACACGAGTTCGCGCATATGATCTCCCTCGATCAGGCCAAGAAGTTCGGTAAGCGAATCCCGGCCTTCTACCTGCAATATATCGGATATGAAGACGAAACCCGGCCGGATGTTTTGTATGGCTTTCCAAACACGATCGTCTCTTTTCCAGTGGCCGGAGCCGTCATACCGCCATGGTTTGCAGAGGGTATCGCCCAATACCAGACGGCCGGCACGGCATACGATTTTTGGGATACCCATCGCGACATGATCTTACGCTCTGCGGTCCTTGAGGACAAACTGCCAAGCTACAGAGAGATTTCTTCATTTGGCCGAACGAGTCTGGGCAACGAACAGGTCTATAACTCCGGATTTTCTCTGGTGAGTTACATCGCCGCACAGCATGGTTCTGACGCGCTGGCGCAACTCACCAAGAAGATGAGTTCACCTCTAAGAGTCACATTCTCCTCAGCTGTTCGCAGCGCGCTTGGCAAATCTGAGGATGAGCTTTATCAGGAATGGAAGTCCTTTCTGAAATCCACATACGAGGCAGGCGTTCGGGAAATCAGGGGGCGGGAAGAGCAGGGCTCTCTGTTGGAGGATGAAGGATTTGGCAATTTCTATCCGGTCTGGTCTCCGGTAAGAAATGAAATTGCCTATATCAGCAACAAAGGCTCAGAGCGCTTTAGTCCGAGCAGCATCATCTTGCACAATCTGGACACGAATAAATCAAAAGTGCTCAAGGGAAACGTCGAATATTCTCCTTCCTTTTCGCCGGATGGTAATCGACTCGCGTATGTCAAAAAGCGCAGGTATGACCGGTATGGATCGACCTATTACGACCTTTTTATTTATGATGTAGCCGGCGAAAAAGAAACGCGCGTCAGCAAAGGCGCCAGGTTGAGAAACCCAGACTGGTCTCCGGATGGACGGGAGATTGTTTGCGTATCAGGCAGAGACGGAACCGACAATCTGATGGTTTTGGATGTAGATGCCAAATCGTTGAGGTCCATCACAAGTTTTGAGGACGGGGAACAGATCTTTCGCCCCTCCTGGTCGCCTGATGGCGCAAGAATTGTCTTTGATATCTCAACAGGCCATGGACGCGATCTCGCCATTATGGAACGCGACGGCAAGAATTTCACCTACTTGATTCGCGGATCCGCTGATGCACGGAATCCGGTGTTTCATCCTTCAGGCCAGTCAATTTTTTTCAGTTGGGACAAGACCGGCATTTTCAATATTTATGAATATGATCTTTCTTCCAAAAAAGCGGAGCCA
>JAUXJX010000381.1 GCA_030624545.1 Bacteroidota bacterium
AAAGAGCTCATTCTGTCATCGGCTTTGTAGAGGATCCGGGACTAGTTTAGTTGATGAGAAAGCCAGAATTTTTTAGATTGGATTGTCGAGGGTGATTTGTTTTTGAATTCATCTGCCGCAAAACCGAGGTGAAACATGTTCGATCCCCAAAAACTGGAAAAGCTATCAAAGTCGCGCAAAGAGTATGAAGACAAAACATTGGGCAAAACACTTGAGCGCTATGCCGAACGAAGGCAGAAGTTTGTCAACGGCTCGGGAGATGAGATAGACAGGTTATACACCCCCCTTGACATGGGAGAAATCGACTACGAAGCCAAACTCGGATTTCCCGGTCAATACCCATTCACGCGCGGTGTTCAGCCCAGCATGTATCGCGGGAGGTTTTGGACCATGCGTCAGTATGCCGGCTTCGGCACGGCGAGAGAGTCTAATGAGCGATACAAGTATCTCTTAAGACAGGGCCAGATGGGGCTTTCGGTTGCTTTCGATTTATGTACGCAAATCGGGTATGACTCCGATCATCCTATGAGCCAAGGGGAAGTAGGCAAAGTCGGAGTGGCCATCGATTCACTGGAGGATATGGAGATCCTCCTGGACGGCATTCCTCTCGACAAAGTGTCAACCTCAATGACAATGAATGCGCCCGCCTCTGTCTTATTGGCCATGTATATCGCAGTAGGGGAAAATCAGGGTGTGCCAACACAACGGCTGTCGGGCACGGTTCAAAACGACATCTTAAAGGAATACGTCTCACGGGGCACCTATATTTATCCGCCCAAACACTCCATGCGTCTGGTAACGGATACCTTCGCATTCTGCTCGAAAGAGGTGCCTCGCTGGAATTTTATCAGCATTTCCGGTTATCATATCCGCGAGGCAGGTGCAACCGCAGCACAGGAAATAGGATTTACCCTGGCCAACGCAATCGCGTATGTGGAGGCGGCTCTCGAGAATGGCCTTAAGATTGACGAATTCGCTCCGAGGATTTCATTCTTCTTTAATGCTCACAATGATCTGCTCGAAGAGGTGGCAAAATTTCGGGCGGCACGCCGCATGTGGGCTAAAATCATGAAGGAGCGCTTTGGGGCCAAAGATCCCAGGTCGATGATGCTGCGCTTCCACACCCAAACGGCAGGTTCTACGCTCACGGCACAGCAACCGGAAAACAACGTGGCCCGGGTGACCATCCAGACCCTGGCGGCGGTTTTGGGCGGAACACAGAGCTTGCACACGAACTCCCGTGATGAGGCACTGGCTCTGCCCACGGAGGAATCCGCTCTGATTGCCTTGAGAACACAGCAAATTGTGGCGCACGAATCCGGGGTTGCGGAGACTATCGATCCCCTGGGAGGCTCGTTCTACGTCGAAGCCTTGACTGATCGACTGGAGCGAGAGGCCATGAATTATATCGAAAGAATCGATGAAATGGGTGGAGCAGTTGCTGCCATTGAAAGCGGCTATATGCAAAAAGAAATTCAAAACAGTGCCTACCGGCACCAAATAGATGTGGAGAAGAAAGAGCGAATCATCGTCGGCGTCAATGAGTATGTCCTGGAGGATGAACCGGAAACAGAGATCCTTCATATCGATCCGTCAGTCGAGGAAGAACAGTTGGCTCGTCTGCAGGCTTTGAAAAAGCGGCGTGATGCCGGGAAGGTTGGAAAAACGCTGGATAATCTGCGATCTGCCGCCGAGGGCAGTGACAATTTAATGCCCCATATTTTGGATGCCGTCAAGGTCTACGCTACGCTGGGCGAAATCTGTGGAATTCTGCGCGAGGTTTTTGGAGAATACCGGGAAACAGTGGTTTTATGAGCTGGATGCTCGATACTGGATACTAGATACTCGATCGGTTACCTACCATAAGATGACGCTTGATGCAGTTGCTGCTGTCCCCCTGATCACCGCCTATCATTCGTAACAGCGCCATGATTTATCATGCTTCCTGGTGCTCAGCTTCAAGTATCCAGACGTCCAGTCTCTAGGAAAAACCGCTCCGGCGTGCTGGATCCAGAATCTAGTACCCAATAACCAGCAGCAAGCATCCAGTATCCAAACCCCAGATTACACCCAACCTCTCAACTTACACGCCTCTGCGACACGGGCTACAGCCACCATATATGCTGCGCTGCGCATCCCCATCTTGTGTCTCTCGTACATTTCGTATACGGAATGGAAGGCCTTGGTCATCTTGGTGTCGAGCATTTTGTGTACTTCTTCCAACTGCCAATAGAAATTGTAGCTGTTCTGCACCTGCTCGAAATAAGAAACCGTAACCCCGCCGGCATTTGCAAGAAAATCCGGTAGACAGTATATTCCGTTTTCGAAAAGGATATTGTCGGCTTCCGGCGTGGTTGGGCCATTGGCCAACTCGCAGATGATCTTTGCTTTTATGCCGGGCGCGTTGTCGGCCCTAATTGCGTTTTCCAACGCCGCAGGATAGAGTATGTCCACATCCAACTCGAGCAGATCGTCATTGCTGATCGGCTCCGATTCTGGAAAATCCGAAACCCTGCCGTTGCTCTGCTTGTATTCAACCAGCTTTTTTGGATCCATGCCATTCGAATTGTAAACTCCGCCGCTCGAATCGGATGCGGCCACCAATTTACCTCCGCCAAGTATTCCCGGATGCAGCGTTGCAGCAAATTGGCCTGCATTGCCAAAACCCTGAACTGCATAGGTCGTCTCAGAAGGACTGATATCCTTAACCTTACACGCTTCACGAACAATATAGACGCCGCCCCGGGCCGTGGCGTCTCCCCTTCCTTCGGAGCCGCCGACAGGAATCGGTTTGCCGGTGATCACGCCTGGATGATTTTCCTGCACAATGGTCTCGTATTCATCCATCATCCAGGCCATTATCTGCGGATTTGTGTACACATCAGGGGCCGGAACGTCCTTGGTGAGTCCCAATATTCGACCCACCTGGCGAATATAAGCCCGTGCCAGCCGCTCCTTCTCTCCTTCTGACATGCCTTTTGGGCTACAGGTAACGCCGCCTTTGCTGCCGCCTAAGGGAATATCCACTACCGCGGTCTTCCAGGTCATCCAGGCCGCAAGCGCTCGGACGGTATCGATTGTCTCGTCCGGATGCCAGCGCAATCCTCCCTTGGTTGGGCCGCGCGCGTTGTTGTATTGTACACGGTATCCGCGAAATATTTGAAACTTGCCGTCGTCCATCCTGACGGGGAGAGTTACAATAAATTCACGCATGGGCCAGCGCAGAAATTGACGGGTGCCGTCGTCCAGTCCCAATTTCTCCGCCGCTTCATCCAGCTGCTTCTGCGCAATAACGAAAGGATTCAAGGATTCATCGGTCGCCATTTTAGTCTCCTTTCAACCATTAGGGTATTGTCAAAAAATTAACCACAGAGTTCACAGAGATATTTTTTAGAATCAATGAGTTAAACAACCCCGATTCTTTCTCCCCTCTGTGCTCTCTCAAATGATGAACCTTTTTGAGTGCCCAGAGAATTG
>JAUXJX010000451.1 GCA_030624545.1 Bacteroidota bacterium
AAACCTGCATCCTGAAAAAACTTGCTCGCTAGTTCGGCCCTGGCATATTAAGCTGGCTGCGGACATAGATCATAGTCGTCACACCCGCTAATAAAAAGAACATAATCAGAATGAATCCTATTGCGGCCAGCATACCCAGCATCCCGATCAGTTCACGGCCCCGGGCCTGCTGCTGACGCACAAATTTCCAGATGACGGTATCATAAAAGATCTTGCCAATAAATATGATCAGCAGGGCTTCGCCAACAACAACGCGGGCGAAACCCACGGTGCCGTTCATGGCGGTGGCGAGAGGCATTATCAGGTAGAGAACAAGCAGCCACTTGCCGATCTCCCAGGCGTAACTCAGGAATTTAGATTTCACGACGGTGCGTCCAGCCAGAAAGCGTTTTCGATGTGTTCAATTTCGCAATTCTCCCCTGAGAAAGTCACGGTGACGATGTCGAACCGGCTGTCCTGATCGAATAGATCGTGCTCTTGAAAATAGGCCATGGCGATGCGGCCCAATTGTTTTTTCTTGCGATCATCTACGCGGTAGACAGGCGGACCAAAGCGGTCGCTGCGCGCGGTCTTCACCTCCACAAAAACCAGAAAATCTCCGTCTCTGGCAATGAGATCGATTTCTCCCCTGTATCGCCGATAATTCCGCTCAACGATTTCATAATTCTTATTGATCAGAAAATCCTCTGCCAGCTCCTCTCCCCTCTTGCCAAGTTTTTGGCGATAAGAGCTCATGCCTCTCCCCAGTTGAAGGAGCGCCGATGAATCGGACAGGGTCCATGCCGCTGAATGGCTGCGCGATGTTCCTCCGTAGAATAGCCCTTATGACTGGCGAATCCGTACTCCGGAAAGACTCTATCGAATTCAATCATGATGTCGTCCCGGGCCACCTTCGCGATGATGGAAGCGGCAGCGATGGAATAGCAGGTTTCGTCTCCAGCAACTATGGTCAAGCTTGGAATTGTAAGTTCCGGCCCTCGATTCCCGTCTACCAGGACGTAGTCGGCAGCTTCCCAGAGATTCCCCACGGCCATTGACATCGCCCTGAGCGCCGCCTGCAAAATATTGATGCGGTCAATATCTTTTTCCCAGACAATTCCCAGTCCGATTGACGAGGCTTTCTTTCTGAGCTCTTCAAGAAGCGTCCGGCGTTTTTCATCAGTGAGCTGTTTTGAGTCATTTACGTCTGGGACTACATTATCAATGGGAAGAATGACCGCTGCTGCGACGACCGGTCCGGCGAGCGGGCCCCGTCCCGCTTCATCGATGCCGGCAATTCTGGTAAAGCCTTCTCCCCTGAGCCGGCGCTCATGAAACAACCTGTCGTTCGTCGTCACTCCCGTCCATGAGCGCGATTCGCTCTTCAGATCGTCAAACAGAGATTTGTCGGAAAGACCAGGGTGAGTCAATCTCGATCCGTCGATAAGTAGTTAAAGATAGCGACGGAAATTAGCAAAGCGGTTTCCGCCGCGGCTTACCAGAGCTTCGGGTTGCGGAGACCGCTTCGCTCATCTCCGAAACCATCATAAACCACTCAAGTCAGATTTCTCGGAAAAATAATTTCGTGTCTCGGCAACAATAACGCCGGAGAGGCCCAGTAATCCGATCAAATTCGGAAACGCCATCAAACCATTCATGACATCGGAAAACCGCCAGACGAGTTCCAACTCCGACACTGCTCCAACGAAAACAAAGATAATAAACAGAACCCGGTATGGCACAATCAATCGCACGCCTCCCAGGTATTCGACAGATTTCTCGCCGTAGTAACTCCAGCCCAGCACCGTGGAAAACGCAAACAGAACCAACCCAATGGCCACCAGCCCATTCCCAAGCCCGCTGCCCAGGCCTTCAGCAAAGGCCAGTGTTGTCAATTCTGCGCCGGTTTGGCCGCTATCCCACATACCGCTGGATATTATGACGAACCCGGTTACCGAGCAGACAACGAGCGTGTCGATGAAGGTCTGGGTCATGGAAACCAGCGCCTGGGTTACCGGATGTTTGGTCTGGGCGGCGGCTGCGGCGATGGGGGCGCTGCCGAGACCGGATTCGTTGGAAAAGACACCCCGGGCCACGCCGGTCTGTACCGCCAACTTGACAGTTGCGCCCAGGAACCCACCTGAGGCTGCCGTCGTGGTAAAGGCATGTTCAATAACCAAAGAAAAAACTGCGGGAATCTTATCGATATTTAATATAAGGATGGCCAGTCCGCCAATCATATAGAAAATAACCATAAAAGGCACCAGGATTCCTGTCACCCGGCCGATGCTCTTGATGCCTCCCAGAATGACCAATCCCGCCGCCAATGCAAGAACAACACCGGAAACCCAAAAAGGGATGCCAAATGTGCTCTCCAGGGCGTCCGCAACCGAATTCGACTGCACCATATTGCCGATGCCGAATGCGGCAATGGCGGCAAAGAATGCAAAGAGCACCCCCAACCACTTCCAGCCGAGGCCCTTGGAGATGTAATACATGGGACCGCCGCTCATAGTACCTAGCTCATCCTTCTCCCGATACTTGACAGCCAGCACGGCTTCAGCATATTTCGTCGCCATGCCGAATAACCCGGTAATCCACATCCAGAACAATGCGCCCGGTCCGCCTGTGGCAATTGCAGTTCCCACCCCGGCAATATTCCCCGTGCCAACGGTTGCTGCCAGTGCGGTCATCAGCGCCTGGAAGTGGGAGATGTCGCCCGGCTCGTCCGAATCTTCCTTGCGCTTTACCAGGCCAAGATACAGGGCATGCCACAGCTTGCGAAATTGAATGCCGCGCAAGGCAATTGTGAGATAAATGCCGGTGCCAACCAGCAGAATGATCAGCGGCAATCCCCACACGAAATCGCGAATATTCGTAACGAAATCTAGTAGAGCGGATTGATCCATGGTTCTTCTCCTAGGAAATCTAAGGGCCCTTATTTGTCATCCCTGTGAAATGGCCGTTACAGATTGTCATTCAGGAGCGGTATCAGGAATCTAAGCTAGGAAGCAATAGATTCCCTCTCAAAACATGCGGGAATGACAGTAGGGTTGTATTCAATACCAATGAACATAAATTCATACAATCT